>JACPQF010000137.1 GCA_016190625.1 Chloroflexota bacterium
AGGGCGAGGATACTCCCCGTTAACCCGCGTGTCTACAGCAAGGTTGTCAGCCCATCCATTCTATCTACCGTCGGGACTGCAACCACAACTCGCGACGTTTCTGAACCATGCCAATAGGGAGAGCCATATGGCACGGAGACAGCCTAAGAGTTCCTCGGAGCGGGAGAGGCTGCTGGAGGAGTTGAGGGAGGTCAACCAGGGGCTGGTAACCGCTGGCATCCGGCAGCAGGAACTAGCCGAAGAAGCCGAACGTCGGGCTGCGGAGACGACCGCCCTTCTGGAGAGCCTGACCGAGGGTGTGCTGGTAACGGACGCCACGGGGCGCATCACTCTGATGAATCCGGTGGGCCGGGAGATACTGTGATTACCCGAACCTCACCCTTCCTCTGGAGGAACCTCTTGCCTGAATAGTCCTGCGCCATCTACCGTGATGACGGATCCCTCCGCTGGCAGCCATATGGCGGTGGATAGCCTGCACGCCACGGCGCTGATCTCCCCGGCGATCTGCGCTTCGTAATAGGGATTCACATGCACGACCGCGACCGGCGGAACGCTTCCCCGCGCCTGGCGAAAGGATTCCAGTTCTGCGGCCAGCAGATCGGGCGAGAGGTGGCCGAATTGCGCGCCCCGATCTGAAAGGGCGTTGGGGTAAGTTACCTCGGTGATCAGGAGGTCAGGTGAGGAGGATGCCCAGGCAGCGCCTGAGCCTGGTCCGGCGTCTCCCGTGTAGAGCAGTATGCCGCCGTCAGACGACTCGATCTCGTAGCCGGTCACGGGCTTTGGATGATTCGAGGGCACCGGCTTGATCCGGTATCCCTCCAGCGAAAAAGTTGGTCCCACACTGACCGGCAAATGGACGAAAGTGGGTTCTTCCGGCGTTGGCATCTCGAAGAAGTTGAGCCAGATCAGCCGGTTGAAGATGGTCTCCTCGATCGCCGCTCGCACCTCAGGCGTGCAGCAGAGAGTGATCTGGCCGCGGCCGAGCCGGTTGAAGCCCAGGGTAGCCAGATCCTTGATGTGGTCGAAATGCTGGTGAGTCAATAGAACATGGCGAATGACCGCTTGCTCTTCGAGAGTCAGGACCGACGTAATGCTTCCCGCATCGAGGGCCATCAGGCTGTCGATGAGCAATCCATTGAAATGGCTGTATCTCGACTCACCCTGGCGAGCGCCAAGTATCCTGATCTGCATTCGGGACCGCCCCCTAAATAATCCGGCGCATTCGTTGTTGTACGTGCGCCTGCCGTAGCCTGCCGTAGGGGCGAAAAATGTTTCGCCCTTACAGCAAATGACCACCGAGCGAGCCGTTAGCATTCGCCACGCCAGATTGTTTAGCGCATCCTAACCACCCGGCCATGCAGGGATTATACAATCCTGCTTGGGGTTAGTCAACGAGGGCAGCAAAGCCAGGCGGTGTGGCGGCTGGCGGCTGACGATTCTTGCCAAGCCGTGCGAGGTGTGGTAATATAGGGGACACATCGGGCTGTGGCGCAGCTTGGATAGCGCACCTGTATGGGGTGCAGGGGGTCGGCAGTTCGAATCTGCCCAGCCCGACCAAGACGAGCCATCCTTCGTAGGAAAGGATGGCTCTTTGCTTACCCGCCTACGCCGGTCTGCGCATCGCGCCGGGAATCCGGCTGGCCAAAGCTACCATCGCAGCGCCGACAACCGTCTCCCAGAAACCATAGTAACGCAGGGTGCCAGACGACAAATGGGCGAAGTCCTCCATGAAGCTAGCTTGGGGGATTACCCTCTCTGTCGAATGCACGGACAGGTCGGTCCACCAGCGGGGCGAGGTTGCCGTGAGCAGGCCATTGGCCAGCAGCAGGCCGCCAATGATGTAGCCGAATATCCTCATCGCCGCCCTCCTTCGAATTAGACTCCGGGAAGGGGCGCATTTTCCGTACCAACAACTGGTGGCCGAAAAGCTGACCGCTGACAGCTATCTAGCGCTCGACCCGCTCGATGCGGTACCTCATGATTCCGGCAGGGGCGACAACCTCGACCTCATCGCCCGCCTGCTTCTCGAGGAGCGCCTTGCCGGTAGGCGACACCACGGAGATCTTGCCGTTCTTCAAACTGACTTCGTTGGGACTGACCAGGGTGTAAGTTATTTCCTCGTCGAAACCGAGGTCGCGTATCACGACCTTGCTCCCCAGCCCAGCCTTGGTCTCGCTAACGTGTTCGTTCTTAATGATTTCGGCCGCCCTCAGGGTAGCCTCGAGCTGCTGAATTCTCCCTTCCACGTGAGCCTGGCGCTGGCGGGCCGCGTCGAGGGGAGCGTTCTCTCGGAAGTCCTTGTCCGCCCGCGCTCGTTGCAGCTCGTCGATAATCTTGGGCCGTTCCTTCAGAAGCTCGTCCAATTCTCCCTTGATCTTGGTGTGCCCTTCGGGGGTGAGATGTATGACCTTGGTCTGCTGAGACTCCGGCTGGCTCTCCCGGCGCGCCGTCTTGCGCACCTTGATAAGAGCGGCAAGATTCGTGGCCGTCCAGCCCTGCTGCTTCGCATAGGCGAGAAAAGCTTTGACCGCCTCCGCCCGCTGGGACGGATCGGATGTGGAGGATTCCAGCTCGCTGGCGTAGATCTCCACATCCAGTGACCCCACTCGGGAAAAAGAGTTGCTCGAGCCATACCAGTGTGAAAACCTATTGACCTCCTGCGAATACCCCTGCCTCGCTTCGGGCGGGAGGCTGGCCAGAAACGCCTTTGCCCCCTCGCCGACTGTAAGCTTACTATCCATCTGCACTTCCCTTCCAACTGTCGGTAAGCTAGGATTTTACCTTACCTAGTCTAGCATGTCCAGTTAGTCTGAAAGAAGACGTGATTCTTACGGAGCAGCGGCAAATTGTGTTTTACTAGCCACAATCACGCTATGGGGGAGCTTGTCGGCTGGATTGGGTAAACGAACGAATAGCCATCGGTAACATCGAAGATGTCCTGGACATAGCCAGCCTAAGGGCGGCAGGCATCGGGGCTATTCTGTGCCTGAACTGGGTTCCTTTGCAGGCCAAGTTCAGCGGTCTCGCTTGGCAACAGGTCGATCTCATAGATGGTGAAGGAAACAGTCCGGAGGACATCCGCCGCGCCGTCGACTATCTAGAGGCCCTAGCCCGAACCCATAAGGTGCTGGTCCATTGCGCCGAGGGCGTCAGTCGCTCTCCGTTTATCGTGGCCTGCTATCTTGCCCGCGCGGAGCGAAAGAAGATCAGCGTGGCTATCGCCGAGGTCGCAGAGAAACGTCCTCGGACGAGAATTGATGCCGGGCTGCTGAAGATGGCCCAGTTACTGGAGACGCAGTCCTAGCGACGCCTTTTCATGCCTAAACCAAAGCGAAGGTAAGAGCTCAGATTCGAGGGGACGACTTGCGCTCCTGCGACTCGTCATGCCCGCGAAAGCGGGCATCCATGCACGACCCGAGGCCTGGATTCCCGCTTGCGGCGGGAATGACGGGGACTGTTGAACGCGAGCCCCCCGATTCTGAACTGTTTCAAGCGAAGGTGGGATCTACATGGTTGTCGGCCCGTGGTCCTGCCGTGGTTGCACCGATGTCTGTCATTCTGAGCCGTAGCGGAGCGAAGGCGAAGAATCCGTAGCCCCCGGCCGCTGGGCTTCCAACATCGTAGTCCTAGTGCCGAGGGACGGATTCTTCGTCGCTCCCCGCCCTGAACCACCCCACCCATCGCTCCTCAGAATGATCGGCCATCGGTTCGGATTTGACGGACCAACAGTGTGCGGGTTTCATCTTGGCTCTAGTTCAGTCGTTCTAAGGAGAGCGTTTCCCATGCGAGCCGCACTCCGCAGGAGTCGTCCTTCTGAAGAAGGACTAGCCGGCGCGGGCGGTCAGGTAGAAGGCTAGGGCTAGAACATTGAAATAAAGATGCCCCGGCGTTGTTGCAACAACCCGGAGCGTGGTCAAGCTGGAAATGACAACTTGACGATATGATTATACCACAGACAGCTTATCAAAACCATTCTGCACGGTAACCGATCAATCAGCTATCCCGCTGCGATGTTCAGGTGGTCTCCTGCGGGCCCAGCAGGCAGGAGGGACGAGAAACGTCGGCTCTTCGTCGATCTCGATTTCGGCGTGCTCGGCAGCAGCTTCGACTTATTCGGCAGCAGCTTCGATTCCGGCGGCGGTGGCGACAGCGGAGGTGGCACTCCCCTCCGCTCACAGGAACATGGCAGACCCTAGGGTCTTTTGATTCTCAAAACTGACGCGATGGCACCCGAGGCCTGGCCTCACGCTAGCCCTCTCCCTGCAAGGGAGAGGCCGCCGGAGCATAGCGAAGGCGGGTGAGGGTTCGCACACGGGTTAGCGAGCTCAACCAATGAATCAGAAGACCCGGGGGGAGACCCGTCAGGGCGAGTACTATCGGAGCAGCGTCTGGTATAATAGGGTCGAAAACGCAAACGGCTTCGTCTTGAGAACATCGGGGGTTGGCTCGCCGATACTCGGCCGGGATGGGGCTTGCCCAATTGAGTAGGCTGGATCTCGGGCTGTGGTGAGAGCGCGCCTCTCTGCTTGTTCATGTAGCGGGAAGGGACAGGGTCAGTGCTTGCTTTGCACGCGCAGTTTCTAAGCAATAAGAGCTTCTTCATCTGGGGCGAGGACTCTGTTAGATGGCAGGCAGCCACCACGAAACGAACGCGCTCTTCAGCCAGAACTGCCATCAAAGCTCATCCATTCGCTTGCTCCACCGATCGGCTACGCGATGTCTTGGCGGCAGCGACCAACGATATCGACCTCAAAGGACTCTCGGCGGGCAACGCCGTGCTGCGTCTGCCAACTACCGACCGGATTCCCGCCAAATCGCCGTACCTGCTCACCGAGGAGTACGGTCCTGCGGGCGATAAGGCCAGTCTGGAGCCGTGGTCGGTCGAGGGGGTCCAGTGCAGACACAAGGACATCCTTAGGCTGCTGGACGCCTTCGACGGCTTCTCCTCGCCCGGCATTGTCTTAAGCGAGTCATTCCGCTATTGGCTCAATGCCGCCCGGCTGGTTCAAGAATGGGTGGCTCGCGGCTGTGTGCTGCCCGCGGCCATGGAGGCAGACGGAAAGTATCACGCCCGTTGGACGCTGTATGCCGTGGAGGACAGGGACTTCGAGCGACGCCGCTTATTGGCTCAGGCGATGCCCCCTGTTGGCCGGGCCGAGGCGGTAGGCGACAACGCCGAGTCGAATCCGCAGTCGATCCTCGACGCCTTCTTGGATACGACCGCCGACGGCTTGTGCCGGCTCCTTCTGGCCGAACGCATGCCTGCACGACGATCGAGGACAGCCACCTGTCCGTCGGCGGAAGCAGCTTTCGTCAAAGCTCTGACCGGCGAGAACCCGGCTATAGAGGCGGGGAAGAGCGACGTTCGGCGACTGGCCGGCATTTTGGCCGACTGGAGCAAGGGTGCAAGCGAGATCGCGTCCGGAGTGCTGCGAACCACTTTCAGGCTCGAAGCGCCGGATGAAGTGGCGCAAACGGCAACCGGCGATGCATCCAATGGCTTCTGGCAGTTGCATTTCCTGCTGCAGGCCATCGGCGACAAGAGCTTGCAGATTCCCGCCGAAGACGTCTGGAAGTCGAGTGCGGAAACCGCCCGTTTTCTCAGACAGAACTTTGAACACCCCCAAGAACGGTTGCTTGGCGATCTCGGCCGCGCCACGCGCCTTTATGCCCCTATCGAAGAGGGGCTCAATTGCGCCAGACCCGCGGGCTTGCGTCTCACAGCCGAGCAGGCATACGACTTCCTCCGGCACGGGGCGCCTTTGCTGGAGCAGGCCGGATTTGGCGTGCTCGTACCACAGTGGTGGCAGAAGCCCGCCCACCTCGGCGTCCGCCTGAAGGTGAAGGGCAAGGGGGACGGTAGTACGACCGGTAGCGGCCTTGTGGGCATGAATGCCCTGGTCGAATACTCGTGGGAGATAGCCATCGGCGAGGAGACGATAACGCCCGCGGAATTCGCCAAGCTGGCTGCCCTCAAAGTGCCGCTGGTTAGGATACGGGGGCAGTGGGTAGAACTCAAAGCCGACGAGATCGAGGCGGCAATCGCCTTCTTTGCCAAGAGACAAGCGATGGGCGCCATAACCGTGGGCGACGCCATGCATCTGAGCAGCGGCATCGAGAGAATGGCAGGAGTCCCCGTGACCAAGGTCGACGTGGAAGGCTGGTTGTCGAGCCTGCTTGGCGACGGCGGTAAGGATGTCCGTGCCGAGATGGTCGAAACCCCAGAATCGTTCCACGGCGAGCTAAGGCCCTACCAGAAGAGGGGGCTATCTTGGCTCGCGTTTCTCGGGCAGCGAGGCTTGGGCGCCTGCCTGGCCGACGATATGGGGCTGGGCAAGACCATCCAATTGATCGCCCTCTTGTTGAGAGAACGGGACGAAGTGACCGCAAGGCCTCAACCCACGCTGTTGATCTGTCCCATGTCTGTGATGGGTAACTGGCATCGCGAGGTTCGCCGGTTCGCCCCGAGCCTCAAAGCCCATATTCATCATGGCGGAGAACGACTGGCCGACGATGAATTCGTCCGCGAAGCGCAAGCCAAGGACTTGGTCATCACCTCCTACGCCGTAGCGACCAGGGATGTTGACACCCTCAAGCGAATAGACTGGAAGCGGGTGGCGCTCGACGAAGCCCAAAACATCAAAAACAGCAACACGAAGCAGTCGCAGGCTGCCCGCCAGCTAGCGGCCGGCGAGAGGTAGCCTTGACGGGTACACCTGTTGAGAACCGCCTCTCGGAGCTGTGGTCGATAATGGAGTTTCTCAACCCGGGCTATCTCGGGGGACCTACGGAGTTTCGCAAGCGATTCGTCATTCCCATCGAGCGCTACCACGACGATTCCCGGGCTACTGCCCTCAAGAATCTAGTGAAGCCATTCATTCTGCGAAGGCTCAAGACCGACAGAACCATCATCGATGACCTACCTGACAAGATTGAAAACAAGGTCTACTGCAACCTAACCCGCGAGCAGGCGTCTCTCTATCAGGCGGTGGTCGACGAGATGCTCGAGAAGATTGAAGACTCGGAGGGCATCACCCGCAAGGGGATAGTTCTGGCCACAATGCTGAGGCTCAAGCAGGTCTGCAACCACCCTGCCCACTTTCTGCAAGACCACAGTAGCCTGGCAGGGCGTTCGGGTAAGTTGGAGAGATTGACCGAGATGCTGGAGGAGCTAGTCGAAACCGGCGACAAGTCTCTGGTGTTCACCCAGTTTGCCGAGATGGGCCAGATGCTGAAGAGCTATTTGCAGGAGCGCTTCGGGCAAGAAGTACTCTTCCTTCATGGCGGTACGGCCCGCAAGGCACGAGACGCTATGGTCGCCTGTTTCCAGAGCACCGGCCCCTCGCCTCTGATATTCATCCTTTCCCTGAAGGCTGGCGGCGTTGGACTGAACCTCACGGGAGCGAGCCACGTCTTCCATTTCGATCGCTGGTGGAACCCGGCGGTGGAGAACCAGGCTACAGACAGGGCGTTTCGCATCGGCCAGACGAAGAACGTGCAGGTTCACAAGTACGTCTGTGTGGGTACCCTCGAAGAGCGGATCGACGCCATGATCGAGCGGAAGAAGGAGCTGGCCGAGAAGATCATCGGCGCCGGAGAAACCTGGCTCACTGAGCTGTCAACTGCCGAGCTACGAGACTTGCTGACCCTCGGAGGCGATGCAGTGAGTGAGGACGGTTAGGAGGGAGTTATGTCGAGACGATGGGATTATTGGAGCCACTTCGAGCCGTCCCGTCCTAAGCCGACGACGGAAGGCGTAAAAGCGAAAAGCCAGCGAGGCGCCATCGGCGATACGTGGTGGTCGACCCGCTTCATCAAGCTGTTGGAGTCGTTTGGCATGGGGCCTCGTTTAGGCCGCGGCCGCTCGTACGCGCGCTCCGGCCAGGTCTTACCACTGAGCATTGCGGCGGGGCTGGTGAAAACCAAGGTACAGGGAAGTCGTTCAACCCCCTATGCGGTCGAGATCCGCCTCGTGCCCTTGAGCGACGCGGATTGGGAGAAGGTCTTCGAGGCGATGTCCGAGCAAGCCGTCTTCATGGCCAAGCTGCTTGCGGGAGAGATGCCCACCAACATCGAGGAAGCGTTTGCCGCAGCCCGAGCCTCTCTCTTTCCCCAGACCAATAGGGATCTGGTCACCAAGTGCTCCTGTCCCGACTGGGCCAACCCCTGCAAACACGTCGCCGCGGTCTTCTACATACTGGCGGAGGCCTTCGACGGCGATCCCTTTTTGATCTTCGCCCTCCGGGGCCGAACCAAGGAGCAGGTCATCGACAAGCTCAGGGGCATGCGCAGTGCCGCAGCAGAGGCCGAAAGCGAAACCCTCGGGGTGCCGGTTGGCGAACACATAGGACCGCCATCCTTCCTCGGAAGGACCGAGCGTCTCGCCAGTTTCTGGAGCGCCGGCAGCCAGCTTTCGCAGATCCAAGCTACCCTCGTGCCTGCCGAAGTTCCGGACGCCCTCATCCGCCAGTTGGGGCCTTTGCCTCCCCATCTGCGGAGTGAGGAGCTTCTCCAACAGCTCTCTCAGGCCTACGCCGAGATTATCAGACGCTCCATGGACGTTTGAAACGAGAACCCGGTTTCCTTAATCACCAGGGGTTCCATTCGTTTGCCAGCATACCGCCGGGGGCCACGGCAGCCCTTGAGCACGCCCTGTTGACCGAGTATGATTGGCTTAGAGGAACGAGTGGTCGGAGGGACATCCATGAAACTTACGGCGATAATAGAGCGCGAAGGTGACGGATACGTCTCATTGTGTCCCGAGTTGGATATTGCCAGTCAGGGGGATGCCATCGAGGAGGCCAGGGACAATCTTCGCGAAGCCTTGGAACTGTTCTTCGAGGCAGCAACACCCGAAGAGATGAGGGAGCGACTCCACGACGAGGTTTTTGTTACTCAAGTTGAGGTGTCCGTTGGGTAGGCTTCGTGTCCTTTCTGGAAAACTTGTTACCCCTGACTTGAAGCCGAGCCCATGCTTGCATAAGCGCTGGCTGCGACCTTCCCGTTCCTCGCGTTCTCGGCGATCCTGCCGTGGCTTAGCTTGATCAGGCGGTCGGCCAGGGCGGCGACGTCGGGGTCGTGGGTGACCATGATTATGGTGGCTCCCTTCTGGTGGAGGCCCTTGAAGATGTCCATGACCAGGTCCTCGTTCTGCTTGTCCAGGTTGCCGGTGGGCTCGTCGGCCAGGATCATCTTGGGCTGATTGATCAGGGCCCGGGCAATGCAGACTCGCTGCTGCTCGCCACCCGACAACTGGGACGGCAGGTGGTGCAGCCTGTCGCCGAGGCCCACCTCCCGCAATGCCTGCCTCGCCTCCTCTTCGTCCACGACGCTATGAAAGTACTGGGCGAGCATGACGTTCTCCACGGCGTTGAGGTAGGAGACGAGATGGAACTGCTGGAATACCAATCCGATGCAGTCTCGTCTGAAGGCGGTGAGCTGGGAGTCGCTCAATCCATCCATCTCGAGCCCGTCCATGACCAGGCTGCCGCTGGTTGGCCTATCTAGACAGGCAAGGATGTTGAGAAGGGTGCTCTTGCCCGAGCCGGAGGGGCCCATTATCGCCAGCCACTCCCCGCGGGAAACGTCGACGTCGACGCCGTCAAGGGCGCAAGTCCGCTGCTGGTCGTAGTACTTGGTGAGGCCGCGGGCCTCGACGATGATCTCTGACATGGTTAGTCCCCGTCCCAATTCTATTCTCCCTTCAGCGTGATGGCCGGGTCGATGGCTAGGGCCCGGCGGATGGGCACGGCGCTGGCGAGAAGACACATCGCCAGGGCGACAAATAGGGTCGCCAGAGCTGCCAGGAGGCTAGGAGCGATGGCGCTGTTGAACACGGTCTCGCCAATGATTTCGGCCAGACCAAGCCCGACGAGGTAGCCGGTCGCGCCGCCGATTACGGCTATGGCAGCCGTCTCCGCCATAAACAGGCCTGCTATGCGCCTATCTCCCGCTCCCAACGCTTTCATCAGCCCTATTTCCCTGGTGCGCTCCAGCATGCTTGCCGCCATAGTGCTTGCCAGAGCGAGACCCGACGCCAGCAACACCAGAAGGGCAATCAAAGCCATCAGCAACTGGACCTTGGCCAGAATGCTGACCTCGGCCTCGGCAATTTGGCCGATCACCTTCGCCTGAGAGCCTGGCACCCACTCCTCGACCGCTTGGGCCACCTCCTTGAGGGGGCGCCCGCTGCTCAGGGCGCTAACCTGCACCACGCTGACGGCATTTGGTCTCTCCAAAAGGGTTTGGGCTGGCGCGAGAGGAAGGAATATCTGGTTCTCTTCCGAGCCGCCCGTTTCCACGATGCCGGCCACCTCCACCCTCTCGGCTTTGCTGCCGTACCGGACCAGCACCTCGCCCCCAGGGGATAAACCCAGATCACGGGCCACGTTGGCGCCTACCATGCCCTTTGCCGGCTCGCCATCTGGGGCCCAGTCGCCGGTTACCTTCCACCAGGGGCTGACCTCACGCACCGCCTGAAAATGGACGCCAGCCAGCACCACCTTCTTGCCGGCGGCCTCCACGATTCCGTAGAGATAGGGGGCATACGCCACTACCTCGCCCGCCCCATCACGGGACTTGATGGCCTCCACGTCCTGCCCGGCCAGGTACTTTTCCTGCGTGGCGGCCCCGAACTCCATGCCGCCCACTCCCGTTTGGACCGTCGAGGCTTTGGGGGCAACCAGGATGTTCGCCCCGTAGACGCGCAGTTCCTTTCCCACTCTGCTGCCCACCTCGAGCGACACGCTTGCCAGGGCCGATACGAGCGAGCTCCCCAACACAACGGCCAGCCAGGCCATCAGTATCCGGTTTCTTCTATTTCTCAGCGAGCCGACAAGGATTCTCCAGAACAAATCAGTTACCTTTGAGCAGCAAGATCGGCTTTACCTTCACCGCTTTTCGCACGGGCAAGGCGCTCCCCAACAGGGCCAGACCAAGGCCGAGAAGCAGGGTGGCTGGAAACACGAACATGGTCGGCTGGATGGTGGCGCCGAACACCTGTTGCCCCACGAAAGACGCAAACTGGGCGCCGACGAAGTAGCCCAGAAGGCCGCCGAGGAGCCCGATCACGGCCGCCTCCGCTAGGAAGACCTGGGCTACCTGGCGGTTGTCGGCGCCGATGGCCTTCATTAGGCCGATCTCCGACCGTCTCTCCAGCACCGTCGTGGTCATCGTGGTCATGACGCCAAGGGCAGAGGCAGCCAGGGCCACGACCGTCACGACGAGAATCATCAGCTCGACCTTGGTCACCAGGCTTCCCTCCGCCTCGGATATCTGCCGTATGGGCTTGGCCTCGGTGTTCGGCAGGACCTCCTGGACCTGGGCGGCGATGGCCTCGATAACCGGCGAGCAGTACCATAGCTCGTACTCCTTGGGGCTCATCTCCTCCGGCTTCTTGTTGCGAATGTTTGCCGCCAGTTTCTCCTTGGGCAGCGTCAGGGCGCTGACGAGAACCCTGTCGGCGCCTCGCTCCAGTCCCGCCAGCCGCTGGGCCACCGGCAGGCTCACGAATGCCTGATTTTCTTCCAGCCCGCCCGTGCTGAGGATCCCGGCCACCCGCAGCGACACGGTGTTCTTGTCGACGCTTACAGAAAGGCTGTCGCCAGCTTGCAACTTGAGGCGCTCTGCCAGCGCCGCACCCACCAGGGCGCCCTTGGAATCGTCGTCCGCTATCCAGCTCCCCTGAACTTTCCACCAGGGAGCGATGCTCTTGATTCCCGCCCGCACGGTCGTGCTCTCGGCGGAGGCGCTCTGGCCGCTGAAATCCGAGCGCACCCTCGTGCCGGCTGGCAGCACGAGCTCCTTGTCAAACCAGGTTCCCGTCAGGGCGACCTCCTCCTGGGAACCCGGCACAGAGGCCATAACGCTGAGAAAAGGGGCGAAGCCCACGATGTTATTGCGCCAGAAGATGGTCTTGAGCTTGGCCAGATCGGATTCGTTGATGCGCTGTCTTCCAACCACCGGGGGCAAAGAAGCCGTACCGCCAGTGGGAGCCACGCCGCCGAAGTCGACCAGCAGGCCGGAGGCGGCGGGAACGACGAGGATGTTGGCGCCGTAGGACCTTAGCTCCCTGCTTACTTTGTCGGAGGTATCCGTAGCGATAGTGAGGAGGCTAGCGGCAAGGGAGGCGCCGATGAGGACCGCCAGAATGGCTATCCCCACGCGCCTCTTTCTCTTTCGAAAGTTTTCACTTAGGATCCGGATCAGCATCTTTGCCTCCGGCGACTCCAAACGTATAATGACGCCGAGCTATCTTGTCGCGAACTTCGTTTTGGCTGCCTCGAGACTGCTCACGGCGACTACTATGTCGGTGCCTTGAGCCTTGGCCTCGAGAGGTAAGGGATTGCAGCCACCGCCAAGGCCGATACTGTCCATGGCAATGGGCGCATTGCAGTTCTTGCAAATGGCTACCCCATCCGCGTGCCCGTAGCCTGCCGCACCGCAGATCTGGCAGGCGTCTATGGCGCTCGCCACCGAGCCGTCCTTCAGCTTCGCCATGATGAAGCGGATGCTCACACCCCCATCGTCGTAGACGAACTTGTGCAGCACGCCGTCGTCCAGCCTGGCCACCGGTATGCGAATCTGGCCTCCCACCGCCGCCACGGACTCCGGCTCCGGGTCCACCAGATTGCCACCGGCGAAGGCGACGCTGCCCAAAGCGAACAGGATGAGGAGGGTGGCCACGGCCAGCCCGGCCTGCCACGTGCGCTCGAGCTTCACGGCCGCCAGTCTCTTGCGACGATCGGCTGCCCCCTGGCCATCCGCCACCTCGAGCTTTGGCTTGTGCTGGAAAGACTCCCAGAGCAGGAGGAATATGGGAACGGCCACCAGAGCCATGACGATAGCCGTGGACGAGGAATCACGCACAAAATAACCGAGGCCCGACATGATCTCCTTGGTAAGCGGGATGACGCCAACCTCGGCGAACTCGTGAACGCTGCCGCCCAGAAGCTTGGCCGCAAAGACCAGCAGGACGATGCCGGTTACGTTGAAGAATCTCGAGAGGTTTATCCGCAGACTGCCTCTAATGAAGAGCACCGCGAAGAGGACGGCCAAACCGAGGCCGATGGCGCCGCCGAGCAGGCTAAGAACGCTGGCTTCTTCGCCGAGAGCGGTGGCCCAGAGAAAGATAACCGTCTCGATGCCTTCGCGAAAGACCATGAAGAAAGTGAAAAGCAACAGACCGATGCCGCCACCAGCGCCGCGCCGGGGTGCCCCTTGGGCCCGCACCTGGCCCGCCGGTTTGGCCGTGAGGTCCTGCAGCCTTTTTTCCATCTCGCCCTTGATGCCCTTCGCCGCGCGCCACATCCAGACGACCATACCGGCGACGAAAACGCCCGCCACCCCCAGTAACACCCCTTCCAGGTACTCGTTCTCGGGGTCGAAGCCGACCAACTGGAAGACGGCGGCGACCATGATGCTGGCGGCGATGGCGAGGCCGAGACCGACGTAGACCCACCCACTCAGGGCCATTCTGCCCGACTTCCTCAGATAGGCGATAATGATGCCCAGAACGAGGGCAGCCTCGATCCCTTCCCGGAGTGTGATGACCAAAGCTTCCACAACCAACCTCCTCAAAATTGCTGTCAGCAGTTAGCTTTCAGCTTACTGGAATAAGCGCTGCGTTGGTTCATACGTAGCTATCTGCCAAGGGCTGACGCCTGACAGCCGATTGCCGATGGCTGATAGTTGATTGCTACATCATTGCGCGGACCGTCCGCTGGTTGTATAATCATCTTAGTAGAAGGGAGCGAAGTTCTTGACTAAGTTGACATTCAGTGATAGCATTAGCATATATTAAGCTCTGTCGTTTGTCAATAGTTTTTCGGGCGACTTTTGGCGAATTGGTGCAAATCGCTGAAACAGGAGATTGGCCATGGCAACACCCCTAATTGAGGAATACCTCGAGATAATCTACCACATGTCGCAGGAGGGCGTTCCGATTATCGGTGCCCGGCTCATGGAGAAGTTCGGCGTGTCGGCGCCGACGGTTACTACCACTGTGAAGCGAATGATTCGCCAAGGCTTCATCGAAGTCAACGAGCGGAAGGAGATCGCGCTTACGGCCAGAGGCCACCAGCTCGCGGAGAGCATGCTGCGGCGACACCGCTTGTCTGAGAGGCTTCTCACCGACGTTTTGGGTATCGCATGGCACCGGGTCCACGCCGAGGCCTGCCGCATTGAGCATTCTTTGTCCCCCGAGGTCGAGGAGAAGCTCTCGCTAGCCCTGGGTCATCCACCCACCTGCCCTCACGGCAATCCCATTCCTGGAAACGTCGGGGAGGCAGACGGAACCGCTATTCCCCTCAGGCAGGCGAAGGTTGGCGACACGGTGTTGGTGGCTCGCATCTCCGAGGTGGCCGAGGAGGACGACGAGCTCATGGCCTATCTGCAACTGCAGGGCCTAACGCCTGGCTCATCGCTCATCGTGGTCGAGAAGGCCCCCTTTAACGGCCCTATCTCCCTCAGAGGCGAGGATCGCGTCGTGGCCATATCGCCGGAGGTAGCCGCCAAGGTCTGGGTAGCGGTCGGCGCGGACGCTGAGGCGTAGCCTCAGCCCGATTCCCAAGCCTGGGAGCGGCAAGCCGCACGTAGGACATAGTTCCAAGGTAGCCCGTGTAGTCGATTTAGATGCCTCCTCCCACGGCCTGAGGCAGCGATTGGCCGACGATTCCCCAGCCGCCGTAGAGGCGGTGCTCGACGTCGAACAAATGCGTAGAGCGCCCCGCCCCCGGCAGAGGCCAGTGGCCTTGCCCAGTAGCTCTGCCATGACCCGCCGGGAGTCGGCGCCCCTGGCCAGGGCGTGGCCGTGCTCCCAGTAGTAGCTGAACACGTAGTCGGCCCGGCTCGAGCGCGGAGAAGGCCCCTGCAACCACCGCTTCCTCTCCGATATTCAAATGTAAATAGCCGCCGATCTTGGCCCGAACATACATCTCTGCCGCCTTCTTCTCGAATCGGCGGATGAGCAGATCTCATTATGAAGGCGAAGAAGCTCATCCTTGCTATACCATCTCAGGGCACTGCCGGGCTCCTACCGGTAATCTTGCTTTCGGACGGAGAAACAGTCCATAATGCCTTTTTCGACCGAACGTTCAGGGGAGGGACCAAGTGAGGATCAAGTACTTTTGCCTGAGTTGGACCTTCAGTCTAGATGTATTTGCCTCGCCGCACCGATCACCCAGTTGAAGGGGCGAGAGAGCCGGGAATCGAGCTTGAAGAGGAGAAAAGCCCACACTGTTGCGAGCACGGCGCTGGCGACCACATCAGCCGGATAATGGGCACCCACAAAGACCCTGGAGAAGCCTATGAGAATGGCTGCCAGAAGAAGGAGGCGTCGTCCGGGCGTGGCCCAACGAAGCGCCGTGACCGCCACGACAAAAGCCGCAGTGGCATGGTCGCTGGGAAACGAGGAATCTCGAGCGGCGCTCACCAACAAATCGATATCGTGGGCGATAAACGGACGAGGAACAAAGACGAGATAGGAAACCGCCATATTGGCTATCTGCCCCCAGACGACAGCGATCACGGCAGCAAGAGCAGCGCGCTTCCCTACATCATTGGGAGTGCGAAGAAACCACCAGAATCCCAAGCTCAAGAACACGAGAACGATGAGATACTTTGCCGCGAAGATCATGACCTGGTCAAGCAGTGGGAAGCGCCCAGCTAACCCATTCAGCGCTTGCGCCAAGGCCCAGTTTAGTCCTTGATCCAACCGCAACCTCCCTTCAGGGTGGTTGCAGTCTATCATGGGTAGACCCTATCGAGCAAGTGCCGTCTTCTGTTAATGCCGGGGACAAGCCTTCTGGCGTAGTCACAGGCGGCAGCTTTGCCACCAAGGATGGTTGGGTATTCTACGATGTCCACGACCGAGACAAGACGGTTGGCATCGACCTCACCACGAAACCTATCGAAAGCTGGTCGTGCAGGTCGACGGCGAGACACCGGAGGCCGCCGCGGCGCGAATTCAAGCGGCGTTCCCCCCGTAGCTGCTGAAATGTGGTCCGGTTCTGGCAGCCTGTCTACCCATTCTTGCCCTCGGAGTCTGATGCAGTGCGTATAGACGAGCGGCATCGTGCGGCCTAGCCTGATGACCGGGTTGGAACGCTGGTGTTCGGGCAAGCCCACGTCTCGCTTCGCGGGCCGCTGGTCCCGAGAACGCCCCATTATCGGATCCGAGTGGCCCTCCGGAAAACGCTTGGCGTGACTAACCAGTAGGTGTATAATCACTGCAAGCGGTCAGGTGCTTCTACTTCTGGTTTTCATCTTCTCTGGAACCGCCTTCTAATATTTGTGGAAGGACGATGATCTCACGAATCGCTGATTGGATTACGATTATTACCGCCCCGCTAACTGCGCTATCAACGCTTGCTGCTGGGTCTGGAGTTTTGCACCAACCGCAAGAGACCGGCAAGCAAAGCTCGCTGACTGCTATCGCGGTTACTCTGCTTATCACAGTCATCGCTTGGCTATTCTTTTTTCTTGGACAGGCACGGATCTCGGTCGCACTTTCGCATAAGATAGATAATGAGGCCACCCTCTTTATCCTGATTCTAGTCAATATGGTCGCACTCGCCGTATTTGTTGCAGTTGAACTCATTATCCTTGATGCGCTCAGGTTTTCAGACCCTTCTACAATAGCCTTTTGGCTGGCGCCGTCTGTTGCCTCGTGGTTTCTAGGTAGCGTAATTGTCATAAAGCTAATCGCGGCCGGTGCTTTTGGTCGTCCTACCCATTCATCCTTACAGGGCCGATAACTACGATTACCAGAACCACGCCCTAGATCGTCATGTTTGCCCGCAAGCTTTGGGTTCCGGATAGCGGTCTCGACGTATTCTTACAGGAACGTGACCTGGAAAACCGCGGCCTCCTGAAACAGCTTGGTCGCACTGGAAAGCAGATACCCTATCTGCTTGAACACATCACATAGGGGCCACTGGGGCCATAATTGCGCTGTATTTGGCTTGTCCCAAGTTTCCTAAGTGCCGCCCTACCAAGCCATTGCCCTCATAAAGGCAAGTAGACTCTGCCCGTGCCCGAAGCCGTCCTAGCTCCTGGTTCCGAGATCGTCCGATTATCGGATCCGCTCACTCCACCTGTACGGTTCCATCTCCACTTGACAATAGTTAATGCATTTGCTAAAGTAGGTATTACCATATAGGAGGCATTCTTTACCATGCTTCAACGTACCGCTCGGATCACAAGTAAGGGGCAAGTAACCATTCCCGCCGAAGTACGCAGGCTCTTGGGTGTCCGGCCCAAGGATAAGGTAGCCTTCATCGTCGACAAAAACCAGGTACGGCTAGCTCCAGCCCAAAGTATCGTTGCTCGCACTGCCGGCATGCTCAAAAGCTCGCAGCCGCCTCTCTCCCCTGAGGAGGAGAAGGTCGCTGCCGAAGAGGCAATGGCCGACGAGGTGGAAAAACGTTCTTAGATGACCCTTCCATTCATTGACACTAACATCTTCCTTCGACACCTGCGTCAGGACGATCCAACGCTTTCTCGCAAAGCGACTGCCATCTTCGACCGGATTGAGCGAGGAGAGCTGCGAGTTTGCACTTCAGATGTGGTGATCTTCGAGACGGTCTTTACCCTGCAGCGGTCTTACCAGCAGCCGCGCGACCGCATTGCCGAGGCGGTCCTGTCTCTCCTGGAACTCCCGGGACTGGTTCTGCCGGGGAAACGCGCCTATCGCAAGGTCTTCGCCCATTACAGGCAAGGCGGATTGGGATTTGCCGATTGCTACCACGTCGTCCTCATGGAGCGCTGGCAAACAAAGGAAATCTTCAGCTTCGACACTGACTTCGACAAAGTGCCCGCCATCAAGAGAAGACAAGAGTAGACCGGCAGCCCGTCTTGATGCCTGTCGATCGGAGATTCAAAGGAGAGACCAAGTGAGAATCAAATACTTCTCAGATACGGACACCGCCCTCTTCGAGTTTGCCGATCGTGACGTGACTGAGACCAAAGAAATCAACGAGAACATTTACATCGATCTAGACGACGCGGGCAACCTGGTAGTCATGACGATCGAGCATGTCC
Source organism: Chloroflexota bacterium (assembly GCA_016190625.1). GTDB lineage: Bacteria > Chloroflexota > Dehalococcoidia > JACPQF01 > JACPQF01 > JACPQF01. The sequence goes on from JACPQF010000137.1 coordinate 18,040, forward strand.
GCCAACAAGCGAGCCTACCGTTCTTATCATATCATACGAGCACATAGAGGCGGCTTCGCCTATCATGCAAACTTGCAAGGCATAGGTATCCTGCTTGCGAAACAAACTGTAGGTGGTGCAACAAATGACCAGATCGAAGAATTGTGGTACTCGACTGAAGAGAGCCTCTGGAAGCGGGCGCTTGATAGGTATTGGACCTACGTGAAGCTCTCCCACCATGCACTCGAGCAGGAGATGTAAGAGCTAGATTCTTCAATTGTTCAGCAGATGGACGCGCAGGGCTGGTTCGAGTTCTTGCTACATAAGTACTTCAAGTGGAAGTATACCGCACCGAACAGATACGCCACGACAACCATGCACCTGAAGCGACAAGACAGCACCCTCGGCATGCTTGGCTTGCTGGCAATACGGGATCGCATTTTCGCGACAAGAGCAGGCCCGGTACGCGACGCCCTGTTAGCTGCTTCCGAAATCAAAGGGCTGGGCACCGCCGGAGCGTCGGGGCCGTTGGCTGTACTCTTTCCACAGCTATTCGGTACTGTGGATCAGTTCGCGGTGAAGTCACTGTGTAAAATCCGATCGCTGCACCAGCAGTCTGTGATAGCAAGCATGAACCCCGAAAGCCTCAGCATCAACGATGCAGTTCTCCTTGTGCAAATCATGCGCGCTAAGGCCTCCAACCTGAATAAGGTCTTCGGTACTGACTATTGGACGCCTCGGAGAGTGGATATGGTGCTCTGGGCAAGCGAACGGTAGAACATGGGCCAGCGATTTGGCGTGTCCTGAAGAGCGCATCCAGCCGACTCGGCTCGCACTCTGACGGCGTGCGGCCCTGGGATGCCAACTGTCATCCGTCCGCGGGCAGTTCTCGGCGGTCTCGCGATCAGTTCCCACAATTATGACCGCTAGAACCACTCCCTGAATCGTCCCGTTTGGCTCGCCTGTTCTGGGTTCCAGATAGCGGTCTCGACGTATTCTTACAGGAATCGTTTCTCCCAAGTCTGGCTGCCGGTTGCGGGCTGTCAAGCTGAGGCGTGATACGTCATCGTAAGTTGTCAGGCCTCGCCGCCGTGGTGCTTGTCGAACGCGATTAGGGCCTCGCGGATGGCGGAGTGGATGGGACAGGCAAGATTGATCGAGACGTTGGCGCTGAGCACGCGGAAGCCGGGGGTGTCGGCGTGGAGAGAGCGGCGCTGGACCAGATCGGCTCTTGCTGCCCTCGGCCGCCTCGACTTTACCCTTTCCCGCCCGTTAAGACCTCGCGCAGGTCTGCCGGCTTCGTCTTGCCGTCGTCGATGCCGACGGTGAGGCGGTACTTGCCTGGGGGAAAGTTCAAGGGCAGCTTGTGCTGGTCCAGGACTATCTCCCCTTTGTCCCAGCGGCTGGTGGGATAGTTGCCGTCGGCGGGCGGGTTCTGTTTGGTGAAGACGGCGCGTCCGCTGGCGTCCACCAGTCGCACGACGACGTTGTGGTCCTTTCCCGGCCTGTCGTTGGCCTGCCAGTAGAGAGCCAGGCGGGCGATATCGCCCTGCCCGAAAGTCACGCCGTCCTGCTCGGATCCCAGCCTGCCGAAGTCGTAGCCCACCAGGCGGAGGGCGCCGAAGTCGGCCGCGGCCGGAAATCTGGCGTTCAGGCTGGCGATGGGAGGAGGAGCATCGGCCTTGCCCACTCTCAGTGGGCCGAACAGCACTCTATCCCCTACGGCTGTCCCCGCCGGAGCCTGCACCGGCAGGCGTTGGCCCGTGGCCGGCAGATAGACGCCCGCCTCGACGTAGTAGTCGCCGGGAGGCGTGCCGAACAGGATGGGGATGCCGTAGTTGTCGGAGATCACGGCGCCCGGAGTCCAACCGGTAGTGGGTTTGGCGCCGCTGCCGGGCTCGGCGTCGCGCTGCCCCCAGATGTGCTCGTGCGAGTCCAGCAGATGGGTAAACACGGTGTACCGCTGGTCCATCTTGGCGAGCGCCCGCCAGAAGAGGGTGAGCTGGAGCACTTCGCCCGGTCTCCCTTCGTAGGCCTGGCCGGCCCGGTCCCCGCTCAGGCTGAAGCCCAGCAGGGAGATCTGGTCGCCGAAGTTGGCGTCGACCTGCTGCTGCACGGTGCCCGCCGTGGTATTGGTCGGCAGGCTATAGAGAACGAGGCGCACGTTTCCGTACCAACGGTTTCCAGCGCGGAAGGCGTTTTGATTGAGCCAGCGTTCCACAAAGCCCCCGGGATCGCTCTCCTTTTCCGCCCAGAAGACAACCCAGATCCTCCGGTATTGCTCGCCGGCCCGCTTCAAACCATCGGCCGTCACCCGTTCGTCCAGAGGCCGCTGTGCCGGTATAGGTAGAACCGGCAACGGACCCTTGTAGTAGTAGCCGAAAATCTCCGACTGGCTGGGGGCATTCAGAACGATCGCGTCGCCGGGCCGGCTGGTGGCCTCGATGTAGCCAGCCAGGCCCCGATAGTCGTCCCTGGCGTATTTCGCGTCGAAGTAGTAGGCGCCTAGAGACCGTCCGGTGGCGAAGGTGGTGGCAGCCAGAGCCGCCAGAACGAAGGCCGCCGCCAGCGCTGGGCCGACGCGTTTTGCCAGCTTGGCGGCACCGGCTGAAGCCTCGGCCTCCTGGTTGGCTGCGCCGGGGGTGGAGGTTTCAGTCGGAGGTCTCGCGAAACCCAGAAGTGAAGAAGACCGGGAGACACCGGCCTTGATCGCCTCTGTCAAGACGATCACACCCGACCCCAGTAGCAAGTAGAAAGGCGGTGTGGCCACCAGCAGAAACTTGGGGTTGTACATCGGCCGGCTGAGCGACAGATAGTACATCACGCCGATGGGAACGAGGAGGTATAGAACGAGGGTAGAGGGTAGAGGGTAGAGGGTAGAGGGTAGAGGGTAGAGGGTAGAGG
>JACPQF010000017.1 GCA_016190625.1 Chloroflexota bacterium
GGGAAGCGAATGTTCTCCCGAATGATCTCCATCACTTCCTCGTTGAACTCTCCTCGCTTGGCGATCTTGATGATGGGCAACTGGAGGCCCTCCTCATAGATCGAGCGGCTGTCTCCCCCCCTACTACGGCCGCCGACGTCGGCCCAGTGCATCACGCAGGCGACAAGAGCGATCGGTTTTCCTCTATGGTAGACCGGCTCCAAGGCGCAGACGTCGTAGAGGTGGCCGGCGTTCAGCCAGGGATTGTTGGTGATGATGATATCTCCCGGCTCGAGCGTGTCCGCCGGGAACTTCTCCAGCATCTTCTTGACCGTGAAGGGCGCCGAGGAGAGAAATACTATCAAGCTGAGGGACCCCTGAGCGATCGAGTCACCACTGAGGTCCAGCAAAAGGCAGCAGAAATCCCCCGTCTCCCTCACTATAAGCGAGAAAGCGGTTCTCATAACTCCCGTCTCCGCTTCATCGCAGATCGAGATCAATCTATTCCAGATGATGTCCAGAGTTACTGGGTCGTAGCGCACGACTTGCTGCTCCCGTAGACGGTCCGCTCCTGAACGGAATCCCAGCGAGAAACCATCCCTTCGAGTCGATGGCCGTCGACAGCCTGCGACCATCCATACGGTACTACGGAAGCAATTATAACGAAAAAGACTTGGTGGGTAATCGTAACAAATACGTATTTCTTCGACGCGAGGCTCATTACGTATTACGTATCTGCGTTCTCAGACTCGCGCTCGTCTTAATCTTGACACAGCGCTCTCAAGGATAGTACCATTGCGACCATCGCTAGGGGAGATGCTATCGTCTTGAGGCTACTGAAATGGGCTGGCGCCGCCATCGCCGGGGTGCTGCTTGCGCAGTCGATATTTGCGGGCGGCTGCGCCAACCTGGGCGCCACCTTCCGGGGCACCTTCAAGATAGGGCTGGTGGCGCCATTCAGCGGCGCGAACTCTGCCACTGGCTACAACATGCTCTTTGCGGCCAAGCTGGCGATCAACCAGTGGAACGAAACGGACCGTCTGAAAGGCTACCGGGCTGAGCTTCTCGCGCAGGATGATCGGAATGAGTCCCTCGCCGGCCTGACTCAGGCCAGGAAGATGGCTCTCGACCCCGACATCCTCGGCGTGGTGGGGCACCCGTCAAGCGCCTCGGCTCTGGCAGCGGCTGCCGCCTATGGCAACGCCGGTCTGGCCCTGATAACCACCGAGGCATCTGCAGATGCCCTGGCCGCCGGCGATTATCCAGCAGTATTCCGGCTCAGCGCCAGCGACAGCCAGGTGCAGACGGAGACGCTCAGGTTCATTACCACCGCGCTGAAAGCCCAGAAGCTAGCCGTTGTATCGGCGTCGAGCGCGGAGGACGTCCGGTTCGCGGACCGGCTCAAGGACAAGCTGCGGACGGTGGGCCTAACGTCGTTCTTTAGCCAGACCCTCAAGCCCGACCAGACCGAATTCTCTGACCTGGCCCAGAGGCTGGCGGTCGCCGCCCCACAGGCGGTGGTATTCAAGGGCGATTACCTGAACGCTGGCGCCTTCCTCAGCCAGATGCGACTGGCAAAGTTCGGTGGCGCCTTCCTGGCAGATGCCGGTTCTCCCAACGCCCTCTTCATGAAAGCCGCCGGCGACAGCGCCGCGGGCTCGTACATCGTCTCCCCGGCGCCTAATCCCACCGATATCCCGTCGGCGGCTGGCTTCGTCCAAGCCTACCGCGCCTATTCCGGCCAGGACCCGCTACCCAGCGCTGTGCTCACCTACGACGCCGTGAACCTCCTTCTCACCGCCATCCAGCGGGGACTTGAAGGGGGGCCGGTTGGCGCAAGGCCAAACCGTGAAGCGGCGATTCAATCTCTCCGGCGGCTACGCGACTTTCCCGGCCTGTCCGCGACGATCAACTTTGGCCCGAATGGAGGCAACTTGAATTCCAGAGTCTACTTCTACCGCATAACCAGCTCGCGGTTTCCTGGAGAGATGTATAAGGTGTCAAACTAGCTACTGCGTATCGTTAGGAGGTCGACCGTGAATGGAGAGGCCAATGTGAAGGAATGGGAATACGCGGTGTTCAAGTGGGAACAACCCGATGGTGTTAGCCCTGATTTCGATTCCAGGGTAGAATTCAGCCATCGCAACGTGAGTGAGGTGGACATTGTCGATTTTCTGGATACCCTGCGCCGGCTGGGAGACGAAGGTTGGGAAATGGTCAGCGCCCTGGCCGTCTCGCATCGACACTCCGAGCGGCTTTACCATTACTTTCGACGTCCTTTGGAACCTAACCGCTCATATGCAGATGGTTAGCGTTATTGACATAAGTCGATGGTCCTCGTCGATGGCAGGGCCACCGGGTCACTCCACTCGCGAGGACCACAAAGGTTCGACCTGTGACCGAACGCGGCATCATGGCTGATCGCTAGTCTCTTATCCTGCCAGCTCACGGGTTGCAAACCCAGTGCGCCTTGTGCTAGCATGTTGACACTCTATCTCCGGATAACGTCGAAGGGGGTCGAAGCGGGCTGAGTAGTGCAACAACAGTCTCTATTGTTCTGATAGCCATATGGTTGGGTGCTGTCCTACTGGCTCGACATCTCCATAGGGCGAAGCGTCTGCGCCATCCGGTTCACGAAGAAATCACTGCCCTTGGTGTACTTGGCCTGTTGTTAGCGGGCTTTTTCTGGCGGATCATCTACGCCGGCGATGCGTTCGTGCCGGCCGGCGGCGGTGACCTGTCCGCCTTCTTATACCCAAACTTCGTCTTCGCCGCCAGTAGCCTCAAGCAGGGCATCCTCCCCCTTTGGAACCCCTACCTTTACGGCGGCAGCCCCTTCGCCGCCGACATCCAATCCGGTCTTTTCTATCCGATCAATCTACTTGTGTTCTATCTGTTGCCTGAGATCACCTATCAGACCATGGAGTTCCTCGCCATACTCCACTTCTACATCGCCGGCGTCGCTATGTATTCCTGCCTGCGCTTCCTTCGCACCACCGAAGGTCGCCATGTGGGCAGGGCAGGCGCTCTTACCGGCGCTGTCGCCTACATGCTCTCGGATGTGTTCATCGTGCATCTTGGACACCTGAACATGATCGCCGTAGCCGCCTGGCTTCCCCTGATTTTCCTATTCTTCCAGCGTGGCCTGGTCGACAGAAAAGCGCGGATGGGCGCTCTGGCCGGTATCTTCCTTGGCGTGGCCCTGTTGGCCGGCCATATTCAACCCTTTCTTTACATCCTCCTCTGCCTGGCCCTCTACTTCGTCTTCCACCTCGTCGCGGAGCTTCGCTCGGGCCCCCGGCCCCTGACCGCCATCTGGCGCCTGCTCGCGGTGTTTGCCGTGTTTGCCGTCGTAGCCGTGGGGGTGTCGGCGATCCAGCTGATTCCCAGCTTCGAACTGAGCCACTTGAGCGTGCGGGCCAAGATCACCTACGCGACCTCCGTCCAGTACTCCCTGACTCCCGCCCACCTGGTGAGCCTCTTCGTCCCCGGTTTCTTTGGCCGGGGTCCGGAGGCCTATTGGGGGCCATGGATGCGTACGGAGATGGGCTATGCCGGCGTCCTCACTCTCGTCGCCGGCCTTGTGGCCGTGGTTCTTCGCCGGCGGCGAGAGACGTTCTTCTTCCTGGCGCTGGCGGTCGTGGGCCTTTCGCTAGCGCTCGGCGGCCACAGTCTGACTCAGGGATGGCTCTTTCTGCTGGGCGGTGGCTTCGATATGGTGAGGGCGCCAGCGCGATTCCTCTTCCTGTTTGACTTCGCGCTCGCCGCACTGGCTGGCCTGGGTGTAGACCGGCTGCTCTGGCCCCTGACGCACGACGAGAGGGCATCGCTCCGAGGAATTGCCAAGTATCTCAACCTGTTCGCGGTGGCGGTGGCTGCAGGAGCCCTGCCCTCTTTTCTCTACCTGCTCATCCAGTCGACCACTACTGGTGGGCCGATCATGGCCAGGCTGGCGGGGATAGTCGAGGGCTTGACGCTCCTTATCCTTCTTTTCGCCGGCTGCATCGCCCTGCTGTGGGCCAGGATCAAGGACTGGGCCGCTCCCGCCTTTCTCGGCGTCCTGGCCGTCGTCTGGATTGCCTTCGACTTGATGACGACCGGCTTCAACGTGGAGGTGGCAACCAGCGATCCGACGGTCAACTTTCGCCATCCGGGGGTAATCAACTTCCTCAAGCAGGACCAGTCTTTGTACCGGCTCGATTCCGTGACCGACGTCTGGGACGTCTGGCAGCCCAGCACGACCCTGCTGAGCGACGTTCCCGATATCTGGGGCATCTGGAACCCCATGTTGAACGCCGACCTGGACAACTACTGGGCCAAGTTGGGCGGTCGCAGCAATGCGCTTTATGACCTCATGAATGCCAAGTACGTCGTCGGCCACAAGGGTGTGCCGCTGGACAAGAAGAAGTTCGAGCTCGTCTATGATGACGACCCCCAGGTCAGCGTCTTCCGCAACAACAAGGCGCTGCCCCGCGCCTTCGCCGTCTACAACGCCGCTCCCGTAGCGAGTAAGGATGAGGCCTTTGCCGCCATTCACGACAAGGCGTTCGACCCGGCGCACAAGGTCCTCGTCGAAGGAGGGCAGCCGCTCTCATCCGATTTGCCGATGTCCAATGTAGATTTCTCCCAGTATTCCCTGAACCACATGGCTTTGAAGGCATCTGTCAGCGCGCCAGCGTACCTCGTCCTGAGCGAGATCTACGACGAGGGCTGGAAAGCCTGGGTCGACGGGCAGCCCCAGAAGATCCTGCGAGCCGACTATTTATTCCGGGCCATCCCCCTATCGCCAGGCGACCATGAAGTGCGCCTCGTCTACGACCCGCCCTCGTTCAGAAAGGGAGCCACCATATCCGGGTTGACCTGGCTTGGCCTAATCGGCGCCCTCGGCGTCAGCGTCGCGAGACGGCGGCGGGGGCAGGTTGCCTGAACCGCCGATTACGTAATCTGTGGTTCAGACAATCCCTCCTTGACGGCGCAGCGTGGCCTGTGGTAAACCTGGAGTATAGCGCAGCACACGCCATCGGCCGATGGCGCAAGCGATAGCTCTGGCGAAAGACAGCATGGATCAGAACCTCATTAGGAACTTCTGCATAATCGCCCACATCGACCACGGCAAGTCGACTCTGGCCGACCGTTTCCTCGAGCTGACCGGCACCATTAGCCAGCGGGAGATGGAGGCGCAGGTGCTCGACCAAATGGACCTCGAGCGAGAGAAGGGCATAACAATCAAGGCGCAGGCGGTCCAGATGGCCTATACGGCGCAGGATGGCCGGACCTATGAGCTTAACCTGATCGACACGCCAGGTCATGTCGACTTCACCTACGAGGTGTCCCGCTCGCTGGCCGCCTGCGAGGGAGCCATTCTCGTCGTGGACGCGGCGCAGGGGATAGAAGCCCAGACTCTGGCTAACGTCTACCTTGCCCTCGAACACGATCTGGTGCTGATTCCTGTGGTGAACAAGATAGACCTGCCCAGCGCCGAGCCCAACAAGGTGGCGAGGGAGATCGAAGACGTGATCGGCCTAAAGCGCGAGGAGATCGTCTTCGCCTCGGCTAAGGCCGGCGTGGGAACGCAGGACATTCTCGAGGCCGTCGTGCATCGCATTCCACCGCCCAAGGGCAACCAGCGACAGCCCCTGCGCGCCCTGATCTTCGATTCGAAGTACGACTCCTACAAAGGCGTGATCGCCTATGTCAGGGTGTTCGATGGCGGCATCAGATCGCGGGACAAGATCAAGATGATGTCCACGGGCAAGGTCCTCGAGGCTCTGGAGATCGGCGTGTTCAAGCCGTCGCTCTCGCCCGTGGATCACCTAACCACCGGCGAGGTGGGCTACGTCGCCACCGGCTTGAAAACCGTGACGGACAGTCAGATGGGCGACACCATCACCCTGGCCGATAACCCGGCCTCGCTGCCGCTGCCGGGCTATAGGCCGGCCAAACCGATGGTATTTGCCGGCCTCTATCCCGTCGAGGGAAACGACTACGGGTTCCTGCGGGACGCCCTCGACAAGCTCAAGCTCAACGATGCCTCGCTGTTCTTCGAGCCAGAGAGCTCGGTGGCCCTTGGCTTTGGCTTCCGCTGTGGCTTTCTCGGCCTCCTTCACATGGAGATCGTCCAGGAGCGGCTGGAGCGTGAGTTCGACCTGAAGCTGCTCATCACCGCCCCAAGCGTGGAATACGTGGTCAAGATGACCAATGGCGACGAGATAGCCGTGGACAACCCCGCCCACCTTCCCGGGGGTGAAAACGTGCTGGAGATCCGGGAGCCTTGGGTTAACATAACGGTAGTAGCCCCCAGCCGCTATATCGGGCCGATCATGGAGCTCGTAACCAGCAGAAGGGGCAAATTCAACCGGATGGAGTATCTGGATTCCGTCGCCAGCGGCTCCGATGCCTCGAGCCCGACCAGTGACCAGCGCGTCGTCTTGTCCTACGATGTGCCACTCAGCGAGATCCTGATAGATTTCTACGATCAGCTAAAGACCAGAACTCAGGGCTACGCTTCTCTCGACTACACGCTGCTCGACTACCGTCCCGCCAGGCTGGTCAAGCTGGACATCCTCGTAAATAGCCAGCCGGTAGATGCGTTATCTTTGATCACCCACGTCGACAACGCCCAGCTCATGGGCCGCCAGTTGGTCGAGAAGCTCCGCAGCCTCATCCCTCGCCAACTCTTCGACGTTCCCGTTCAGGCAGCTATCGGCTCTCGCGTCGTGGCCAGGGAGACCATTCGCGCTCTGCGGAAAAATGTGCTCGACAAGTGCTACGGTGGGGACGTGACGCGGAAGCGCAAGCTGCTAGAGAAGCAGGCAGAAGGCAAGAAGCGCATGAAGCGCGTGGGGAACGTGGAGATTCCCCAGGAGGCCTTCATGGCCGTGCTCAAGCTCGGGAAATAGGGTAGAGGGTAGAGGGTGGAGGGCGAGAGCTGATCACCGGAGGTTGTAGGGGCGAAGCGTTGGCGCGAGGCTGTGGACTGGCTTGCCTTGCTTGTTCGCCAATGCTTCGCCCGCCCTGGTCCGCCCCTCAGCCACGCCTTATAGCTGACCCCTGACGGCCCCTTAGCTCTGAAGCAGCTTCTCCAGGTAGGCTCGAAAAGCAGGCCCGATGTCCTCTCGCCGAAGGGCGTATTCAACCGAGGCGATGAGAAAGCCCAGCGGATTGCCCGTGTCGTAGCGGGTTCCCTCGAACTGATAGGCGTAGATGTTCTGCAGGGACAGTAGCCCTTTGAGACCGTCGGTCAATTGGATCTCGCCGCCTCTGCCCGGCGGCGTCTTTTCCAGCATGTCGTAGATCTCCGGCGTGAGAATGTAGCGTCCGACGATGCCCAGATCCGACGGAGCGTCGGCCGGAGCGGGCTTCTCGACCAAGTCAAGGACCCGAAAGACGCGCTCGGATACGGGCTGCGGATCGATGATCCCGTATTTGCTGGTCTCCTCCCGGCCTATTTTCTCCACCGCCACCAGGCTTTGCTCGAGCTTGTCGTAGACGTCGATCATCTGCCTCATGGCTGGAACGTGCCAATCGATTAGGTCGTCCGGCAAGAAGACGGCAAATGGCTCGTCGCCAATCACGGGTCGGGTAGATAGAATGGCGTGGCCGAGGCCCAGTTGCTGCTTCTGGCGGAGATAGCAGATGTCCGCCAATTCGGAGACCCGACGAATCACTTGGAGGTTCTTGAGATCGCCTTTTCTTTCGAGAACCATCTCGAGCTCGGGAGATCTATCGAAGTGATCCTCGATGGCCCGCTTGCCACCTGCCGTCACGATGACGATCTGGCTTATGCCCGAGGCCACCGCCTCCTCGATGACATATTGGATGATCGGCTTGTCTACCAGTGGCAGGGTTTCTTTCGGCTGCGCCTTGGTGGCTGGCAAGAAGCGGGTGCCCCAGCCGGCGGCGGTGATAACGGCCTTGCGAATAGCCATGAGAGTCTCCTTCGACGTTCGTGTCTAGGTGGCGGTCTGCCCTTCACACGGAAGGACCACCAGCCGTCAGCACGGGGACGGCCTCCTCCTCAACCGGCGCCTTGCCGATTTGCTTGGCAGGATAGGCGCGGCTGTAGAAGTAGAGAATCATAGAGTAGATGACGGCCATGATGGGCACCCCAAAGATCGCTCCCCAGATACCCGCCTCGCGTGCCCCGATCAGCATGGCCAGGAAAACGAGAATGGGGTGGATGCCGACGCTATCGCTCATAACCTTGGGTGAGATAACGTTCAGCAGAATCTGCTGCAAAACCAGAAGGGCTATCGCCACGAAGATGACCGTGCCCCAGGATGTGAAAGCGGCAAGGATAATTGGGGGGATAATCGCGATGAAGGTGCCAAAAAACGGTATTACCATTACAGCGCCGGCGAAGATCGAGACCAAAGCGACGTAGTGTAGTCCGGCTGCCCACATCACCACGGCAGTGCCCACGCCGTAAATGAGCGATTGCATCAGCGTGCCTCGCATGAAGCCGCCGAAGCTCTTGCCGACGCTGTCGGACAGGAAACGAGCTTCCTCTTGATAGCGGTCAGGAAGCAAGCGAAAGACAGCGCTGCTGATACGATCTCCATCCAGCATGAAGTAAAAGGAGATGATCATGACGATCACCCAATTGAAGAACAGCGAGGCCAGGCCCTGAGCGATCCCTAACGCGTTTTGGGCCAGGAGCGTTCCAATCGATTCGGCTCTCCCCATGAGGTTCTTGACGTTGATCAACTCCGCCAAGTCCAAGCCCTGTATACCCCGGTCCACCAGCCCACCCTGCACGCTGGCCAGCGTGTCGGGAATGTGCCTGACATAATCGGGTAGGTCCTGCCCCAACTGGTTGAGCTGATTGGCAATGCTGGGGACGATCATGAAGACGAGAAGGGAAACTAGCACGAGAAAGCCCACGTAAAGCAGCAATCCTGCTGCCAGACGAGGCAGGCGGAAACGCTCGAGAGCGCGGACTACCGGGCCGAGCATAAAGGCGAGCAACCAGGCAAGAAAGAACAGGAGGATGATGTCGCCAAAGCGGGCAGCCAGGTTGTAGAGAACACTGCCCAAATAGAGCGCGGCGATGAAGACGAGTATTACGATGAGCGCTCGAAGCCAGGGATTCTTTTCCAACAAAGTCTCGCCTACAGGGTTTGTAAGCTCATTCTACACTATCGTGGCCCGGCGAGGCAAGTCAATCAATCTGGCCACCCCGGTTAGCGCCAGGGGCATGGTTCTTGCGGCCAGATGCCGGAGGCCGCCTGGAACAGCGATTCTGGAAAGGCGACCAGTATTTCCATCTCCAAGTGCTCGATAATTTGAAAGGAGTTCCGCAGATGGAAAGAGAAGAATACCACCGCCAGCTCGACAAGATGAGAGGGCAATTGGACGAGATGAGAGGCCGGCTGGAACAGGTGTTCGGCAAGGAGCCTACAGGCTACGCCAGAGAGCTGCGAGGCAAGGGCAAAGGCGTTCTGGCTGAAATGAGAGGAAGGGCGGAAGAGCTAGGGGAAACGGCCACTGAGCGGCCGGCCTGGACTCTCGGCGTAGGCTCACTGGGCCTGCTCAGCTTGATGGGGATCCTGGCCCTCGCGGTCTTCGCGCCAAGGACTTTCCGCCGGATAACCGGCCGATTCTTCGAGACGCTGGGGTTCTAGTTAGCAATCAGTCCTTCTTCGGAAGGACTGTCAGCTTTCAGCGATCGGCTGATACGATAGATCGGCTGATCGCTGAAAGCTGATAACTGATCGCTACAAAATGGTGGAGACGAGGGAGAGTCGAACTCCCTGTCCAGAACAGGCTCGCCCAAGATATCCTACAAGCTTAGTCGGCGCTTTGAGTCTCGCCTTGCCGACCTCCGCCGACGGAGTTCGACTCGGCAAGCCGATGGATCTTTAGCAGCCCCCTATCGGCGTCTAGGCTACTGCACCCCGACATTTCAGCGCCCAATCCCCGCCCATCGAGGTGAGGAGAGGTTGGACGTAGCTGCTTTAGGCAGCTAGAGCTAAACGATTGTTGCCAGTTATGGCGTGCCACTTTTTTAACGAGGACAGCGGCGACCTCGGCCTGCAATCTTATAACGTCCTACCCTGTCGAAACCACGCGTCCCCATGAAAGCTTACCGTCTTTGACTGTCTCTGATAGCCCGATCGATCTCCCGCTGAGCTTCCTGCTTGGCCATGGCCTCCCGCTTGTCGTAAACCCTCTTTCCTCGGGCCAGACCTAGCTCCACCTTGGCCACGTCATTCTTGATGAGCAGCTTCACCGGAACCAGCGTGAGACCTTTCTCCTTGACCTTACTTCTCAGCCACTCGATTTGATCGCGGTGGAGAAGCAGCTTCCGAGACCTGGTCGGCTCGTGGCCCCAGTGGCTGGCCGGTCCGTATTGCGACACATGCATGTTAAGGAGCCAGGCCTCGCCGTTTTCGATTCGGGCGTAGGCGTCTCTCAAGTTGACCCTCCCGGCCCTGATCGATTTTATTTCCGACCCCATCAGCACGAGGCCGGCCTCTACGGTCTCCTCGATACTGTAATCGTGAAAGGCTTTTCGGTTGACGGTAATGGTTTTCTCGGCCACAAGAGATTATACCACTACTCAGCCAGTCTGCACAAGGAGGTTGACGCAGGGAGGCGTCCTTCGGCGGAAGGTTCGTACCCCTGGAACCGTCTGGTTGCCTTCCAATCGTATGGGCGAATCCTTCAGCCGAAGGATTCGCCCATACAGTGGACATAAAGTAGCCGATTTACTTCCCAGTTGTGATATACTCAACTGCCCGGCTGAGCTGAATGTCGCCATTGGCTTTGAAGTCGTCGAGCGTCATCTTGACCTCGATGTCGGGGGCAAGTCCTTTGCCCTCGATTTGCCGGCCCTTGGGCGTCAGCCAGCGGGAGACGGTAACCGCTATGGCGGAGCCGTCGCTCAAATCGTACTGGCGCTGTGCCTCGCCCTTGCCAAAGGTCTCCTCACCGATAAGTGGGCCCCTGCCGTTCTCCTGAATCCCCGCGGCGAGGATCTCACTGCCGCTGGCGCTGCCCTTGTTGACGAGAACCACTAGTGGGACTTCGGTGGCTAGGCCGCCGGGTTTGACCTTCCACTCGTCTCGCTTGCCCTTGGCGTCGACCTCGTAGCACACCACGCCGCCTTTCAGAAACTGGCTGGTGGTTTCGACCGTGATGTCGAGGAAGCCACCTGGATTGTCCCTCAGGTCGAGAATGATGCCCTTGAGCTCGCCTTTGCGCAACTCCTGCAACTTGGCCACCATTTCTTCGGTGGTGCGGCGGGAGAAGTGGCTGATCCTGATGTGAGCGATGGCGTTCGGCAGCATCTCGGAGTAGACGCTGACGGTCTTGATGTCGCCCCGGGCAACTTCGATCTCTACCGGCGACTTGTCGCCATCATGGAGGATGGTTAGTTTGACCTTGGTGCCCTTGGGTCCGCGGATCTTGCTGACAGCATCTTGCAGGGTCATCTTGGTGGTGTCTTCACCGTTGACCCTGAGGATGCGATCGCCGGCGCGGATGCCGGCCTCCGAAGCCGGGGAATTCTCGATGGGAGCGATCACGGTAACCACGTCGTCGCGAATCGTCACCGTGGCTCCGATGCCGCCAAAGGATGCCGAGAACTCTTCCTGTTCGTACTTGAGGCTTTCGGGGTCGATGTAGACAGTATGGGGGTCGCCCAAAGACTGGAGCATGCCCTTTATGGCGCCCCGCGTCAGCGTCTCGGGGTCAAGGGAATCGCGATCCACGTACTGTTGTTGGACCACGTCCCAGGCCTGCCAGAACACCTTGAAGCGGTCCTGAATGCTGCTCGAAGATTGCGCCTTGGGCGTGGGGGCAACGCCGAAACGCAGGGCGCTACCGAAGCCAGCGCCGAAGGCCAGAGCGGTGAGCATGATCACCAGGAAGACGAGTGAGACAACTCGAAGGAACTTTCGCATGGGAGAACTCTCTTTCCAGTGTTAACTATACATAAGAACCCTAGTGCGATCCAACGGGCCGAACTGACACCACCCGACCCGCTCCGCACGCCACCTACAGCAAGACCCAGACCACTTACTCGCTCCAAAGGGTTGGCTATCTTTGCCGTAGGGGCGAACGGCCGTTCGCCCCTACGATTATGGAACGCCAACAGCGCCTCAGCGCACAGCGTATTGGTCGAGCACTGGCGCCAGATGGGCGGGAATCTTGCCCCGGACCACCACGCCGTCCTCGACGTATTCCTCTTCGCTCACCGAGCCTTGCTGGTGAATCTGCCTCAGTATGACGTCGCGGCCGTAGGGCAGCTTTACCACCACGTCTACCATGTTCGCCGCCAGCAAGTCCTGTACCTTGGCGAGAAGTCCGGCTAGCCCCACTCGCTTCGCCGCCGAAATGAACACGGCGTTGGGATAGCCGGCGGCAAGCTTTAGCCACCCCTCGGGCAGCGCCTCGTCATCCCCCAGAAAGCGATCCACCTTGTTGAAGGCGGTCACCACAGGCTTGTCGGCCAGACCAAGCTCCGCGAGCTGCGCGAGAACCACCTGCGTTTGCTCGGCTGCGTTGGGATGAGTTATGTCAACTATGTGAATCAGCACCTCGGCTTCGGCCAGTTCCTCCAAAGTAGCTCTAAAGGCGGCTACCAGAGTTGTCGGCAGCTTTTGGATGAAGCCCACGGTGTCGGTGAGCAGTATCTCCTGTTTGTTCGCCAGCACCACTTTGCGGGTGGTGGGGTCGAGCGTGGCGAAGAGCATATCCTCCGACAGAACTCCCGCGTCGGTCAAGGCGTTCAGGAGCGTGCTCTTGCCGGCGTTCGTGTAGCCCACCAAGGCCACCACCGGCACGCCGCTGCGCCGCCGATGCTTCCGGTAGAGGGACCGCTGTTGCCGCACCTCCTCGATCTCGGCTTTGAGCTTGGAAATGTGCCGTCTGATCTGGCGTCTATCGGTTTCCAACTGGCTTTCGCCCGGCCCTCTGGTGCCGATCCCACCGCCCAGTCGCTCGAGGTGGCTCCATTGGCCGGCCAGCCGCGGCAGCAGGTACTCGTGCTGGGCCAACTCGACCTGGAGACGCCCCTCGTGGGTGCGCGCCCGGCGAGCGAAGATGTCCAGGATCAGCGCCGTACGGTCGAGGACCTTGACCCTCAGCGCTTTCTCTAGACCCCGCTGCTGAGCGGGCGAAAGCTCGTCGTCTGTGACGACGAGGGTGAAACCAAGAATCCCCTTCTCCTCTGACAGCTCGGTGAGCTTGCCCGTCCCGACATAGTGGGCCGGATTCGGGCTCGACAGCCGCTGCACCGATCTCCCGACTACCTCGGCCCCTGCCGTGCCAGCCAGTTGGGCCAGCTCGTCCAGGGAGTCCTCGACGGACCACAGTCTTGGCGTCTGTGGCGTCTCCACCGCCAGGAGCAGCGCCTTTTCTACCGGTTGTTCCGTGGAAATAAGCTCGGCTATTGGCCCCTCCCGCCCGGACGGCTATCCGCCCATGCTGCAATGCGTCTCATGGCTTCGTCGATGCGGTCGTCGGGCGTCGTCAGGGAGATTCTCACATAGCCCTCGCCGCTTGACCCGTAGCCGATGCCGGGCGTCACAAAGACGTTGGTGGCCTCCAAAACCTGGCTGGCGAAGTCGATCGAGGAGAGACCCGCCGGCACTTTCGCCCAAACGTAGAGGCTGGCCTTGGGGGGGCGGACCCTGAGCCCGAGCTTGGTCAGCACCTCAACCACCCGGTCTCGCCGCCGCTGGTAGATGGCGTTGTGCTCGGCGATGCAATCCTGTGGTCCCTGCAAGGCCGTTATGGCAGCCTGCTGGACGGCCTGAAATATGCCTGAATCGAGGTTGGACTTGACGCGCATGAGAGCGTCGATGGCGACCGGGTTGCCCACGGCCATCGCCACCCGAAAACCGGTCATGTTGTAGGTTTTGGACAAGGAATGGAACTCGATGCCGACGTCCCTCGCTCCGGCCGCCTGGAGAAAGCTCACCGGACGGTAGCCGTCGTAGGCCACCTCACTGTAGGGGCCGTCATGGCATACCACCAGATCCCACTTCTTGGCAAAGTGCGCCACCCGCTCGAAGAATTCCAGGCCGGCCACTGCGCCCGTGGGATTGTTCGGGTAGTTGATCCACAACAACTTGGCGCGCGAGGCTACCCCAATGGGTATGGCAGCGAGATCCGGCAGAAAATCGTTCTCCTCGACGAGGGGCATGAAGTAGCTCTCGCCGCCAGCGAACATCGTGCCGATAGAATATACCGGATAGCCAGGATCGGGAACGATGGCCACGTCGCCCGGATCGATGAAGCAGAGCGCTATGTGTCCAATTCCCTCTTTTGAGCCTATGAGCGGCAGAACCTCCTTGTCCGGGTCGAAGGTCAAGCCAAATCGTGTCTCGTACCACTCGGCAATCGCCCGGCGAAACTCGGGCAGGCCGTCCGATTCAGGGTAGCGATGGTTCACCGGGTCTCGCGCCGCCCGGCAGAGTCCCTCGACGATGTGCGCCGGAGTGGGGATATCGGGATCGCCGATGGCCAGGCTGATGACATCGTGCCCTTCCGCCCGTTTCCGCGCTATCTTCTTGGTTACCTCCGCGAAGAGATACGGCGGCAGCTTGCTGATTCGGTTGGCCGTCCGCATATGCCCCTGTTCCTCCTCAAAAACTGATCTTGCCCCGCCATTCGCCCTCGAACACCAACTCGGCCGGGCCGGTCATTAGGACCTCGCCTTTTCCGTCCCACGCCACCCTGAGGGTCCCCCCTGGCAGTGCTATGTCAACTTCCTCTCCCACCAGCCCGCGCAGCCGGGCGGCGACCGCCGTGGCGCAGGCGCCCGTGCCACAGGCCAGGGTCTCGCCCGCTCCCCGTTCCCACACCCGCATGCTGAGCCCGCCCCGCTTCTCCACGTTGACGATCTCGAAGTTGATCCGTTTGGGGAACGCCGGATGATGCTCCATCAGCGGGCCGAGTCTTTCCAGCGGGAAGCTCGCCACCGGCTCGGCGAGAAATGCCACCGCGTGGGGATTTCCCATCGATACGCAGGTGACGGCGAGGTCGCGCCCCCCGACGGTGACGGGAAAGTCCAGCAGCACCTCCGGCTCTGGCGCATCCTTCTGAGGCAGAGACACCGGTATCTCGCCCGGCTTCAGTCGTGGCGTTCCCATACTTACTACCACGTTCGCCACCACGCCATCATCTCGCAGCAGTCCGAGGCGTCTCACGCCGGCCGGGGTTTCGACGTCGAGCCAGTCCACGCTGGTCTCTACCAAACCGTGATCGGCCACGTACTTGGCGAAGCAGCGAATGCCGTTTCCGCACATCTCGGCCTCGGTTCCGTCGGGATTAAACATCCGAAACCGGAAGTCGGCCGTCGCGGAGGGGATGACCAGGACGAGGCCATCGGAGCCGACGCCGAAGTGGCGGTCGCAGAGCGTCCTGGCTACGGCCGGCCAATCGCGGCGGAGGTCGCTGTCCTGCCGAGCGTCGATAACCACGTAGTCGTTGCCAATTCCGTGCATCTTGGCGAACCGCATGGCTGTCTCCTAAAGTATCTGTAGCTAGGAGAGTTTCCCAGCTACCTTTGCTGAGAGGATTATACAACACAGGGCCGGATAAATCCAGACACGAGGGCGGCTGCGGAGTCGAGAAAAGGTTCGGAGATGTCGAACCAGTGAATGCGGGGATCGCTGGGACGAAACCAGGTATACTGCTGCCTGGCAAAGCGGTGGGTTTCGTTCTTGACGAGCTGAATCGCCTCCGCCAGTCCGACCTCGCCCCGCAGGAACATCCCGATCTGCTTGTACCCCAGGCTGGACATGGCGGGCATCTCCCGGGTGTAGCCGTGTTCCACCAGCGCCCGTGTTTCTGCCACCAACCCCATCGCGATCTGTCTTTCCACACGCTCGTCGATGCGCCGGTAGAGAACCTCGCGAGGCGCCGTAAGGCCAAGGATGAGAATGCCATAAGGTGGCGTCTGCCGCTGCTGCAACTGGGAGATGGGCTGGCCGGCGAGGCGGAAAACCTCGAGGGCGCGGATTACCCGCCGCACGTTGCGGGGATGGATCCTGGCGGCGGCGACGGGGTCGACGGCCAGAAGCTCTTCGTAGAGAGCCTGCGCCCCCTCCTGATTGGCCCGCGCCTCGAGCTCGGCTCGGAGTTGCGGGCTGGGAGGCACCCGCGGGATCACCAGACCCTCCACAACCGCCCACACGTACAGACCACTGCCTCCCACCAAGAAGGGCAATTTGCCGCGAACATGAATGCCGGCGATGGCGGCGTAGGCCGCACGCTGGTACGTCGCGAGAGTGAACTCCTCTGATGGCTCGACGACGTCCACCAAGTGATGGGGTATCTGGGCCCGCTCGGCGGGAGTTGGCTTGGCCGTGCCGATGTCCATGTACCGGTAGACCTGCCGGCTGTCGGCGTTCACGATCTCCCCGTCGAAGCGCTGGGCGAGAAACAGGGCCAGATCGCTTTTGCCCACCGCGGTCGGGCCCACGATGACGACGAGGGGCGGCATTACCTATTCTTGATGTCGGCGGTCTGGTAGACGATACTGGCGAACTCGTCGGGGCGCAGACTGCACTCGCCAACCAAAGCTCCATCGATCTCGGTCTGGCTAATGAACTCGGCGATGTTGGCCGACTTCACGCTTCCCCCGTATTGAATGCGAATGCCATCGGCGGCATCCGGTCCGTAGAGATCGCTGATGACCTGACGAATAAGGGAGATCGTTTCGTTGGCTTGGGCACCCGTCGCCGGTTTGCCGCTGCCAATCGCCCACACCGGCTCGTAGGCGATTACGGCTCCGGTTGGCAGGTCGACCCCACAGAAAGCTCCCTTCACTTGACGGGACACGACTTCCTCGGTTCGACCCGATTCTCTCTCCTCGAACTCCTCGCCGACGCAGACTATGGGCGTCAACCCGGCTTCCAAGGCCGCTACTACCTTTTTGTTCACTATCTTGTCGGTCTCGCAGAAGTACCGCCGCCGCTCGCTATGCCCCAGAATGACGTACTGGCAGAGAGGGGCAAGCATGAAAGGGGAGATCTCGCCGGTGTAGGCCCCCTTCACCTTGTAGCTCATGTTCTGGGCTCCTAGCTTGACCGTGGTGGCCTTTAGCAGCTCGCGGAGCGGGGCCAGCGACACGAAGGGCGGGCAGAGCACCTTCTCCACCCCGTCGATCTCGTCCAGTTTCTCCTGCATGGAGATGACCAGATCGATCGCTTCGGCCACGTTGGTGTTCATCTTCCAGTTGCCGACGATGATAGGTGTACGCATGGTTAGTTTCTCCTTGTCAGGCGCCGTATTTCGATAGCTTGAGGGCGTTGGCCAGAGCCAGCGGCATGATATCCACCGCTGGGAAGCTGCCAAGACTGCCAGAGCGGCAGGCAGCTTCGGAGAACACCTGAAGTCCATCGGGGCGGCAGTAGGA
>JACPQF010000136.1 GCA_016190625.1 Chloroflexota bacterium
TCGAGTGGAGATTCAGCCGACGCGATCTGCACGCCCTACTTAACAAGATCCAGTCCCAGTGGGCGTTGCCCACTCTAGCCGCCTAGGAGGAAAAATACGATACCTTATTTATGAAACGGTGTACTTAGAGCGAGACATTCCTTCTCCAACCCTTCTTTCTTCGTGTCGTAGCGTTTAGGCCCTCGCCTGGTCACAGTTTGCCACGTGGCCAGGATAGCACCGCGATAGGTCCGGTTGTCAAGAGGCGAGATAGTACCGCCAGATAACATCTTTACACCGACCCACCGGCCTGATAACATATGGCGGGGGCCGCGGCAGAAGGACGGGTGCCCTGCGTTTCCAAGTTTCGTGCGGGGTGGGGAGACAGGTGGAGATTAACGATCTGGTTCTGACCGGAGTGCGCTGGCTGCATGCCCTGGCGGGAGCGGCCTGGGTTGGTGGCGGACTGTTCTACTTGCTGGTGCTGCAGCCATCACTCGAGGAGGTCGAAGACCAGTCTTCTCTCAGCTCGTTGAAACAGGGGGTTGCCGGAGAGTTCAAAGAGGTGGTGGGAATGTGCGTGGTCGGGCTCATCATCACGGGAGCCGTCCTCACCTTCGACCGCCTCGCCCATGGCAACGTGGGTAACCTCTACGTGGCTATCCTCGCCTTGAAGGTGGCCGGGGCCGGCGGCATGTTCGCCCTTACCTGGGCCATGGGGCGCAGAAGGCCGGTCATCAAAACTAGAGAGGGAGCCACCATTGGCGGCGAGCCCATCGAGCCGCTGCCCGCGTTTCTGCGGCGACTCATCTCGCCCTCACAGCTCATCCTCGTCCTCGGCGTGCTGGTCTTCTTCCTCGCCGCCATGTTGCAGGTTCTCTTCGAGAAGCGTTAGCCACAGCCTACTTCAGGTGCGGGGCGAGGTCCACGCCTATGTGCCCTTCCTTCTCCAGGCGGGCGTACTCCTCATCCGAAATACCGATGATGTCTTTATGAACGTATTTGTTGTGCTCGCCCAGGCGCACCGCCGGCAGGCGAATGTGGTTGGGAGTGTTCTTGGCTCGCCAGAGCAGACCCGGGGTAAGGTGGGTGCCACATTCCTCCTGATGAGTCTCCTCGAACTGCCCGCGCGCTTTGAGCTGGGGATCGTCGAAGGCAGCCTGGTTGTTGATAACGGGGCCTGCCGGCACCCCTTGGTCCTGAAGAGCGTACATCACCTCATAGTTGCTCCGCTGGCGGGTCCAATCCTCCACCAGCTTATCTAGCTCGTCCTGGTTGTTCCATCTACCAATCGACGAGGAGAACCTCTCGGCTCCCGTCCATTCCGTGCTTCCCGTGGAAGGACTCAGAGCGCGGCAGAAGCCCGCCCACTCCCGGTCGTCGTTGACCGTGATGGCCACCCACTCGTCCTCGCCCTGGCAACGATAGACGCCGCAGGGAGCCGCCGAGTAGTGCCGGTTTCCGATCGACCCGCGGGCCCGGCCGTTCATCGTGTAGTCGAGCACGGAATCCGACTGATGAGAGATCGCCACCTCCGTCTGAGCTAAGTCGACAAACTGTCCCTTGCCTGTTCGCCGTCGCTGGATCAGCGCCAGCATGACGGCATAGGCTGTGTTCGCGCCAGCGGCAGCGTCGGCATGCACCGCTACCGAGGTGTTGCTAGGGTCGAGGTCAGGATAGCCCCGCAGCCAAGTATGCCCGGTGAACGCCTCCTGATGGTAACCGAAGCCGTGGAACGACTTGTAGGGACCGGTGGCGCCATACCCGGGCAGGCTAACCATAACGAGGCCCGGATTGATCTCTTTCAGAACCGGATAGCCGATTCCCAGCCTGTCCACCACGCCGGAGGCGTTGTTTTCGAAGAAGACGTCAGACTTGGCGATAAGGCGTTTGAAGAGCTCTTTGCCTTCGACCCGCGTCAGGTCCATGCTGCAGCTCAGCTTATTGCGGGCGTGGAAGTTGAACAGGGCACACCTATTCCACGGTCTTTCTCCTGCTTCATCATTGGGGTAAGCCGCTAGCACCGCCGCGGCCTTGACATAGGCCGGCGACGGGCGTGGCAGGTATCCTCTGGTGGAATTGGCGAACCGCTGTAGGCTCTCCACTCGGATGACTTCGGCGCCCCAATCGGCAAGAAGCATCTCGGCAAAGGGGCCGGCCCAGACGACCGTTAGAGTGGTAACTCGTACGCCTTCCAGTGGTAGTTTCCCCATGTGGTTCTCCTCCTACACTAGCGGTCAGCCATCAGTTTTCAGCCAATAGAATGCGGATTTCACCCGCGGGGTGTAGCGCGTTGACTCGGACCGTCCACCAGCTACTGGTTGATGACGGCTGATCGCTGACCGCTGAAAGCTTCTCAAATCACTCCGGCTTCCCGCAGTTTGACCAGGTCTTCCTTGGCGTAACCGAGCGGGCCGAGGACCTCTTCGTTGTGCTGGCCCAATAGAGGCGCCGGCCATCTCAGCTTCCAGGGGTTGTCTCCCATTCTGAACGGCGCCCCGGGCATGCGTACCGTCCCCATGGCGGGATGCTCGACGTCGACGAAGAACTCCCTCGCCTCGAAGTGGGGGTCCTTGGTCACGTCCTCCATGGTGTTAATGGGGCCGACCGGCAAGTTCGCGGCTTGGCCCAAAAGGAAGATCTCCAGCTTGGTCCGCTCGAGGCACCAGGGAATGAAGTAGGCTTCGAAGATGCCCTTGAGGTCGTCGTCCATCTGACCGGCCTCGGTGCCCATCGCCGGGTCGCTGAGCTCTTCTGGATGGCCCAGCATCTTCAAGACTCTGGGAAAGAACTCGAGGGCATGGTGGCCGATCTGGGCGTAGCCATCGCTGCACATATACACATCGTTGGGGTAGCCCCGATTGGTGCCGGGTTCCTTTCTCGTCGCCACTCTGCCGGAGTATTGATAACCCAGTAGGGAGCCGCCTCGCAAGTCGATGGTGCTTATCTGGGTCTCGAAAATAGAGATATCGAGATGGTCGCCGTAACCCCCCTCCAAAGCTTGCCAGTAAGCGATAGTGGTGGCGAGGGCCGCCACCGCGCCGGCCTGAAATTGCACGGCGTTGCCGCCAAGCTTCAGGGGCTCTCTGGTCGATATGCCCCGAGAGTACATCTCGGTGCCCATGGCGTTCAGAACGAGCTCCGAGGCCTTGAAGTCCCGATAAGGACCGGTCTGGCCAAAGTTGGAAATGGACGCCATGACGAGGCGGGGATTGATTTCCTTCAGCCGCTCGTAGGTTAGGCCGAGGCTGGGCATCACCCTGGGGGAGAAGTTCTCGACCAGCATGTCGGCGCTTTCGATCAGCCGTAGGAGTATCGCCTTGCCGGTTTGCGACTTGAGGTCGAGGGTGATCCCCTGTTTGTTCGTGTTCAAATAGGCGAACATGCCGCTTTTCTCGGGATGAGGACCATCCTTCATGAACGGACCCATGTTCCGCGCCCCGTCGCCGCAGCCGGGCCTCTCCACCTTGACCACTTCCGCGCCATAGTCGGCTAGCATCTTGGTACAATAGGGCCCGGAGATGTGGTGGGTGAGATCGATTACCTTGACCCCCGACAGCGCTTGCTCAAACATGTCTCCTCCTCTGAAGGTACGATCTCTGAGGTCGCGGAGAGCGCGAAGATACAACGGATTTCTCGGCGTCCCTAGCGTTCTCTGCGGTGAAAAGCATGCTCTTTTTTGGAATACCACTGCGACCCTCTTCTCGAACTTCGGGGCCGCTGGAGGTCACCGTCGACGCCCATCTGGCCGGGAGATCTAGCACACGATCTCCTACCAAGCTTCGCCGCACGTCCGTTTAAGGTTGCCCGGCCGTCAATGCAGCACTAATCTATCATAGAGGAAGGTCAAGGTCAATACCACGTCAAAAGCCGTGCCCATGATTGACTTGCCATAGTACCAGTGGTAGACTAGCCTGCGAGAAGTGTACGACAACGTCCGGAGGTGACGCGGATGGGAATCTTCGATCCTAAGGTAACAGAAACAACTCAAACAGATGTATTAATCATCGGCGGCGGACTGGCCGGAATCAGGGCCGCCATCGAAGCGAGACAGCGAGGGGAAGACGTCCTTCTCGTTTCCAAATCGCGCGTTGGCCTAGCGAACAACAGCGCCGTGGCCCTTGGCGCCTTTGCCGCTGCTGCGGGCACAGGCTGGCGGGACCCTGCCGACCGCCACGAGGATCACGTTCGAGATACGCTGGAGGCGGGCCGCCGCATCAACGACCGCCGGTTGGTCGAGGTCATGGTGTTGGGCATCGAGGCTGAGATCAGGACCCTGGAAACCTACGGGGTCAGATTTCGGAAGCGGGACGGCGTTTTTGCCGTGACCTACGTTCCGGGCCACAGCTACCCGCGGACGATCTATCCCGATAAGGGAGGCGGCACGAGCATCACCAGGCCCATGCGAGACCACGCCCTCAGCCTCGGCGTGAGGTTTGTCGAGGGCGTGGCGGTCACTCGGATACTGAGGAGCGACGTCGCCGCCGTGGGCGCGTTGGGCGTGGATTCCGCCGGCAGGGCCACCATTTTCCGCGCTGGCGCGGTTGTCCTGGCCGCCGGCGGAACGGGACGCCTCTATCTGCACACAGACAATCCACTGGACGCTACCGGTGATGGCTACGCTCTGGCCTATGACGCCGGCCTCACCCTGCGGGACATGGAGTTCGTGCAGTTCGTGCCGGGGATGCCGCCCTACGAGATCTGGCTGGTCAGGGGCGGCGCCATCCTCAGGAACCGGTTGGGCGAGGATGTGATGCTGAAGCACGGCTTGGCGGTCCCCAAGCAGATGACTAGAGATGCGGTCTCTCGAGCAGCGTACGTGGAGGTGGCGGCCGGTCTAGGGGTGACGGGAAGCAGCCTGATCGTCGACGCGAGCGAAATGCCGGCGGAGCGATGGGAAAGGCTGCGAGGTCTTCTGCCCCCCAGGGTGCGCGACGCTGGCAGGCGCTTTCACATGAGCCCGCCGCGATCCCATTTCTTTATGGGTGGGGTGACGATCGACGAGCGCACAGCCACGGAGGTGAAGGGGTTGTTCGCCTGCGGCGAGATCTGCGGCGGCATGCATGGAGCCAACCGTCTTGGCTCCAACGCCCTTTCCGAGTGCCTGGTCTTCGGCGCCCGGGCTGGCCAATACGCGGCCGAATGGGCACGCAACGGCGACCGCCGGGCCATCCCCACCGAAGCGGTGGACGGCGAGCTAGAGCGCCTCGGCGCTATCGCCAGCCGGACAGCGACCCAGCCAGAGGGCTGGCTACCCCGAAGCGAGGAGAAGCTGTCGCAGCAATTGAGAAGCCTAATGTGGTCCAACGTGGGAATAATCAGGGACGCCGCCGGGCTGCAGCAGGCCATTGAGGAGATCCTTCATATCCGGCATTGGCTGGGCGAGACACCGGCCGACGGAGGCAAGGGCTTCCTCTCGCTTCTTTCCCTGCATAGCATGGCCACCGTAGCCGAGCTGATCGCCCGGTCGGCTCTGGCCCGCACCGAGAGCCGCGGCGGCCATTACCGGTCCGATCATCCCGCCGAAGATGACGAGCAGTGGCTGAAAAGTATCTTCATGGTGAAGGGTTCATCCGACGATTCGCCCTTACTGAGAATGGGATGAACGGCGGCTAGGGGAAACGATTGCCCTGGCCCGCCAGAATTCCCGCCCGGTCCTTTGAAGCAAACCTGGACGTCGAGGCTTTAGCCGGTAACGTTAGATGAGCCTGATAGCTCGACTGGCTTCACCGGCTGAAGACTCGACGTCCCGAGATCGCGGACAAAGCCAAGAGCAAAAAAAGGCACGAAAACAGTCTCTCTTACTGCCTTCGTGCCTTCCCGCCTAGATCCCCATCCCGTAGGCGGTGGGATTCATGGCCATCCGCCGCAGCCGTTCCACCCGCTCGGCGATGGGTGGATGGGTGCTGAACAGGCCCCTGAGTCCGCCGCCGCTGAGGGGGTTGACGATGAACAAATGGGAAGCTGCCGGGCTGACGTCCATGGGAACCATTTGGGTTCCCCTCTCGAGCTTCTCCAAGGCGTTCGCTAGCGCCATCGGGTTGCCGAGGATCCGGGCGCCGGTGGCGTCGGCGCTGTATTCCCTCGCCCTCGATATGGCCATCTGGATGATCATGGCGGCGATGGGCGCCACGATGATCATAACTAGCCCGCCGGCGATCTCGCCGATTCCCCCGCCGTCGTCGTCGTCGCTCCGGCCAAAGCCGCCAAATAGCATGGCCCATTGCGCCATGTTGGCTATCATGCTAATAGCGCCGGCCACGCTGGCCACGAGGGTGGAGACCAACGTATCACGGTTCTTGACGTGCGCCATCTCGTGGGCCAAAACGCCGGCCAGCTCGCCGCGCGACAGGATCTGCATGATGCCCGTGGTCACCGCCACCGCCGCATGGCTCGGGTTTCTTCCCGTAGCGAAAGCGTTCGGCGATGGGTTGTCGATCAAGCAGACCTTCGGCTTGGGAAGACGGGCGTACTGCGCAACCTGATCCATCAGACTATGGAGCTCGGGGGCCTCGGCATCGGAGACCTCTTTGGCGCCCGCCATACGCAGGGCGATCTTGTCCGAGAACCAGTAGGCGCCGAAGTTCACGATGAACGCGAAGAACAGGGCGAACACCATGCCCCCAGAGCCGCCGAGAACCCGCCCGACAAACACGAGCAGGGCTGTCAAAGCCGCCAGTAGCATGACGGTTTTCAAGTTGTTGGCGGTATTCATTCTTTGTCTGCCTCCTTCAGATGGATGACTTCCGATCGAAGCGACTAATTATGACTACTGGACCTATGGCAAGCCGTCCCCGGCCAGCGCCGCCAGATACTGCGCCAGAACCAGGGAATGCAACAGCGCCTCGCCGGCCATTTTGGACAGCGTTCGCCGCACGTCCTCGTTAAGAGTGGCGATCGCCGCCGCGGGCCCTAGCACGGCTAGTTGTTTCTGCGCCTGTGCCAGCTCTCGCGTTATGGCCCGGACCATCTCCACGATGTCGGGGGCGGCCGCGGCCGAGTCGCCTTGGAGCTCGGCCGCAATCTCCGCCAGAGGCATCCTTTGGGCCTGCCTGGCCTTGATCAGGCGGAGCCGGTCGGCGGCATCCTCGTCATATATACGGTAGTTGCCCTCGGTTCGTTGCAGCGGACTAATGAGGCCAAGCCGGGTATAGTAGTCTATCGTTCTCTGGCTCACGCCCACTAGCTTTGCCAACTCGCCAATCCGGTAGCGATGTTCTTTCATCGGTTTCACCACCGATAACCATACAGTATAACGTAATGGTTGTCAAGGCACTTGCCGTGCTGCGGGATGCCCTCAACCGAATCCCAATTGCGAGAACTGTTAGCTCTCGACTATACTTAGAGTATGTACGACGTAGCTGTGGTGGGCGGGGGACACGCGGGGTGCGAGGCAGCGCTGGCGGCCGCGCGCATGGGCTGTAAAACGCTCCTCCTGACGATGAACCTCGACACGGTGGCCCTGATGCCCTGCAATCCGTCCATCGGCGGGCCGGCCAAGGGCCATCTGGTGCGGGAGATCGACGCCCTCGGCGGGGAGATGGCACGAAACATCGATCGCACCTTCATCCAGATCAGAATGCTCAACACGGGGAAAGGCCCGGCAGTCCAGGCCCTACGGGCGCAGGCGGACAAGAGGCTATACAGCCTTTGCATGAGGCGCGTCATCGAGAGCCAGCCCAACCTCGATGCCAAGCAAGACCTGGTGGAATCAATGGAGGTCGGGCGCTCGCCAGATGGCCGGGCCATGCTTGTGCTCTCGACCAACACGGGGCGAGCCTTCGAGGTAAGGGCGGCGGTCCTAACCACCGGGACTTTCCTGGCCGGGCGGATCATCGTCGGCGACAAGACTCAGGAGGCGGGGAGAGCGGGCGAGTTCCCGGCGGCGGGGCTATCGGTGAGCTTGAGAGCGCTGGGCTTCGAGCTCGGCCGCCTCAAGACCGGGACTCCTCCCAGAGTGGATGCTCGCACCATCGATTTCGACAAGACAGAGGTCCAACCCGGCAGCGATGAACCCCTCTACTTCAGCTTCGCTTCGTCGCGCCTGAGCCGGGAGCGCGGCCATGCGGCAATTCGTTGGGGCTTCGCCGGTCCGCCCAATCCGGTCTATCCCCACTTCAGCCCGGACGCCTGGCGGCCGCAACTGCCGTGTTATCTCGTGCACACCAATGGGAGTACGCACGAGATCATTCGTGCCAGTCTGCATCGCGCTCCCCTGTTCTCCGGCCTGATTCAGGGAGTCGGGCCGCGCTATTGTCCCTCCATCGAGGACAAGGTGGTCAGGTTCGCCGACAAAGCCAGCCACAGCCTTTTCCTCGAGCCCGAGGGCTGGGATACCAACGAGGTCTACGTCCAGGGGGCGAACACCAGCCTACCGGAGGACGTGCAACTGGCGATGCTGAGAAGTATTCCCGCTCTCGAGAGAGCGGAGATAACGCGGGTGGGCTACGCCGTAGAGTACGACTACGTGCCGCCGAGCCAGACCTTAGCCAACCTCGAGTCGAAACTGATTCCCGGCCTCTTCTTCGCCGGGCAGATCAACGGCACCTCTGGCTACGAAGAGGCCGCCGCCCAGGGCCTCGTCGCCGGCATCAACGCCGCCCTCCGCGTTCTGGGGCGCCAGCCGCTGATTCTTCGCCGCGACCAGTCCTACATCGGCGTCATGATCGACGACCTCGTCACGCGGGAGATAAGCGAGCCCTACCGCCTGCTGACCTCCCGGGCGGAATACCGTCTACTGCTGCGACAGGACAACGCCGACCTCCGACTATCGCCCACTGGCCATGAGCTTGGCCTCGTAGATGGAGAGAAGCTCGACGAAGTGGAAGCCAAACGGCGCCAGATCGGGGAGGCGATAGCGCTCTTGAGGAGCGTCTATTACAACCCCGGCGACCGGTTTGCCGAGCGAGCGGCAGACCTAGGGATGAACCCGATTGGCCGGACTATGACCGCCGCCGAGGTTCTCCGCCGCACGGAAATGACCTATGAAGACCTGCCCCGTCTCGACCGCCGTCTTCCCGTGCTGGACGCCGAGATCGCCGAGCAGGTGGAGATCGAGGCGAAGTACGAGGGTTACATCGATCGCCAGAGCGCGGCCGTGGCGAGAGTACGCAAGCTGGAGGAGCGACGCATTCCGGCGGAGATGGACTACGATTCCATCCCTGCCTTCAGGAAAGAGGCGCGAGACAAGCTGAAGGCCTTCCGGCCAGCCACTTTGGGGCAGGCGTCGCGCCTTAGTGGCGTGAATCCCTCTGATATCGCCATACTGTTGGTGCACCTGGAGCGCGGGCGGAGGGTAGACGGCAGAGGGTAGAGGGTAGAGGGTAGAGGGTAGAGGGGTTGCGGGAAGGGACGGAGTTGCAGAGCCAGACGGGTTTGAAGAACAATCAGCCATACCTCGCTGGGGCGCAAGCAAGCGTGAAGATGTCCCGAAGCGAGACGACTAGTCCCCTCTCCCCGCGGGGAGAGGGTTAGGGCCAATACTACGGGTCCGGCCAGTACGGGAATACCCCTCTCCCCGCGGGGAGAGGGTTAGGGTGAGGGCCTTCTTGGGTTACACTCGAGGCAATGGCGAAGCAGATCACATCCTCCGCAACGCGCGGATTTGGACGGGTCGGGCGCTGAGCGGGAAGGCAAGCGCGGTGGCGGTCAAGAAGGGGCGCATCGCCGCCGTGGGAAGCGATGCAGAGGTGCTGGCGCTGGCGGGGACAGCAACGCAAGTGCGCGATTGCGGCGGGCGGCCGCTGCTGCCCGGCTTCGTCGACGCCCACGTGCACCTTCTGGGCTTCGCCGAGACCTTCTCCGGCGTGGACTGCCGACCATCCCGAGCACCCTCCATCGGAGCGCTGCAGGCCCTGATCCGAGAAAGGGCAGCGGAGACGCCAGCAGGCGGGTGGGTGAGGGCCTACGGCTATCATCAGTTCTTTCTCGAAGGAGGTTCACATCCGACGCGCCGGGACCTCGACGCCGCCGCTCCCCACCATCCGGTTCGTCTCATCCATCAGAATCGCCATATTTGCGTTCTCAACAGCCTCGCCCTGCAGGCGGCGGGCATCGGTAGGCATACGCCCGACCCGCCCGGTGGGATCATCGAAAAGGACGCTGAGACAGGTGAGCTGACCGGCCTTCTGATAGGCATGAACTTGTGGCTGGGGAAAAACGTCGTGCCTCCGCTTGGCCTCGACGAGCTGAGGAAAGGGGTCAGGCTCGCCTCGCAGTCTTTCTTGTCGCAAGGCGTAACCTGCGTCCACGACGCCAGCCCCCGAAACGGTCTGGCCGAATGGCAGTTGTACAAGGAATTGGCGGAGAAAGAAGACCTGTCCGTTCGGGTGAGGATGATGGTTGGCGTCGACGGCCTCGATAGGGTGCTCGGAGCGGGTCTGCGCCCCCAGGACTGCGCCGGGCCATATCTCAAGCTGGGGCCGGTGAAGATCGTGATCGAGCAAGTCGGGCCGAAGCTCTATCCCGCTCCGGCCGTGTTGGCCGCCCAGGTCCGCAAGGCTCACGAGGCCGGGTTTCAGGTGGCGATCCACGCCATCACGCCGAGAGCCATCAAGACGGCCGTCGAGACCGTGAAGAGCTTGGGAGTCGGAGAGGGCCAAAGGCGTCGCCATCGCTTGGAGCATTGCACGTATCTTCCCTATGGTCTAATCGAAGACCTGCGGGAGGCCGGCGTGACGGTGGTGGGCCAGCCCTCCTTCATTTACTTCAACGGCGCCCGGTATCTCGGTGAGGTTCCGGCGGACAAGTTCAGTTGGGTGTGCCGGGAGCAGAGCTTGCTGCGGGTGGGCGTGCCGCTGGCGGGGAGCACCGACACGCCGGTGGTGCCCAATTCCATCATGGCGGCCATTGGGGCGGCGGTCACCAGAGATGCCCAAGTCGGCTTCGCGTTCGGCCGCAAGGAAACGATGTCTATTGGCGATGCCGTAGGCATGTTCACGATCGGGGCTGCCCGCGCCGGGTTCGACGAGTTGGACCTGGGCGAGGTCGAGCCGAATCGCCTGGCCGACCTCGTGGTTTGGGAGAAGAACCCGGCCGACGTCGCTCCCGGCGAAATCAAGCAACTGCGACCGCGTGTCGTGTTTCTCTCCCGCGGCCGCAGCAAGCTGGCGGTCAAAGTAGTGGAGGATTGCGGCGGTGATACCATGACAGTCTAACGGCTTCTTCTTCCCAAACAGGCCGGGGCTGATCCTCTTCCATCTCCGAGTCGTGGCGGAAGCTTGGCAATCAATCGACATGAGCGCCGGAATCAGGGAACAACCAAATGGAGATCGGGAAAGTAGGCCCGGTAGTAACGCACGTCCCGGGTTAGGAGACAATCGGCTTGTCCAGACGCATGGCCACCTACCAGAAAATCGGCGATGATATGCTGCCGCCACGTCACGGTTGTCTGGCAGGCGGGACAGCGAAACCCGGCCTTGTGGCCACATGACGGGCACCGAAACTCGCCTCCTCGCCCTTTCACGTATCGCCTCCAAGCCGCCCCAGCCAGCAAGAGAGCATCCGCAGAAAACGCGTCCAGATGAAGCTGAAGGTCCTGCGTGAATCGAATTACCTCATCTGACCCGTCGAAGCCGGCCGCCAGCTCCGTAAACACCACCGGGCAGATCACCGCCGGACCCGCAGACAAGGCGCTCGCCAACGCCTGGCGGGCAGCGCTGACGGCGTTGGCGTCGCCCGTGAGCAGGTCGAAGAGCACATTGGTATCCACCGCCGTTCTCACGGTTCCTCTTCCTTCCCCGGTAGGCGCTCGCCGCGTAGCATCTCCATCATCTCGTCTACCGACCCGGCAGGGAGCCGGCCCCGGAGGTAGCCCTCCCAGCGCCGAAAGGCCTCGGCCGGCGCTCGCTTGCGCAAGATGACCCTGCCTTCATCGAGATCGAACTCGACCTCAGAACCCGGCTCGATCCCGAGGGCGTCCCGGATCGCCTTGGGCAGGGTCACCTGGCCCTTACTGGTTACCGTGGGCATAACATTCCTCCAACGTAGATTGGGCTACCAGTATTGTAACACAATCTTAGTAGTACCACAATGGTAATGTGACTAACGGCGCCGCTCTCCTTGGCTTCTGTTGTACATATCCCAGCCGATCATGTTTGGGCCACAGCGGAACGTCAAGCAGCAGCAGTCAAGCCTGGTACATCGCCTTCGCAAAACGCTTGCTTTTTTTGCCCCTTTTGATATAGGATAGCCTCGACGGCGATAGAAGATCCTACCTCACGATAAGCCGAGGACTCCCATGGCCAGATTGACCGATCAAGAGAAGCAAGAGATCGTCCGTTACATCGAAGCGGACAAGCCACTGCCGGACAAGTATCGCTTTCTCC
The DNA here is from genome assembly GCA_016190625.1 of Chloroflexota bacterium. Taxonomy (GTDB): domain Bacteria; phylum Chloroflexota; class Dehalococcoidia; order JACPQF01; family JACPQF01; genus JACPQF01. The sequence continues at coordinate 12,306 of JACPQF010000136.1, forward strand.
TGTCCCGCGGGCTTCAACACCTTTCACGGCAAGAAGGCCGGACGGCTGGTGGCGGTGGGACCGGTGAACCTGCCCGTGACCCGCCTCTTCGTCGAGGAGGTGATCCTGGAGTGCCGCCAGAAGCACATCACCCGCGTGGACATCCTCGACTTCGAGTTCGAGATGGGCCTGTTCCCTGCCATCTTGGACGAGGCCCGTGCCAATGGCATCGACATTGCCCCCAAGTACATCCCGGCCGAGGTGTTCGACAAGCGGGCGGTCGAGAAGAACCAGGTGGTGTTCCACGACGTGGCCTTCATCGAGGTCAAACCGCTCATCCAATACCCCCCTAAGTCCCCCTTATCAGGGGGACCTACGAAGGTGGGGGTAGAGTTGACCGATTTCTCGGTTCTATTCCCAGGATTCGATTGCCAACGTGGAGGCGTCGCTCAAGGACAAAGGAAGCAAGATCGTGGTGGAGCAGGGTCAGATCGTGAAGGTGAGCAAGGACTCCCGCGGCTTCGTGAGCCGCGAGGTGCTCGCGCTAAGCTGGACCGATTGGGTCGATTACTGGGCGGTGGATTTCGACTACGAGAGCAAGCGGGAGCTGATCCGCGTGCTGCGCGAGCCGGAGAGGCAGGGGCACTTGTGGGCATGGAGAAGCCCGAGCAGTTGAAATTGCCACAGTACGACGAGGTGTGGACCGGCGACTACATCTTCGAGAACGAGTGGCAATCGTTCCGCACGAAGAAGGATCGCAAGTTGGAGCTGATCAGCGCCTACCACGAGTGCTCCCCCGGCCGCCGCAAGCTGGCGGTGAAGGTGGTGGATATCTTCGGCAACGATACCATGAAGATTGTGGAAGTCACTGTGGGAGGCAGGTTGTGAGAAGAGACGATGTTCTTGCTATCTTGCGCGATTTTAAGCGAGATTACGCGGACGAATATGGCATTACTGAGGTAGGAGTATTTGGCTCGGTCGCACGTGACGAATCGCGTGACGATAGCGATGTGGACATCTGCATCAAGACCCGAACGCCCGATCCGTTGGTGCTGGTGCACATCAAGGAATCTATTGAAAGACTGCTTCACAATCATGTTGACACCGTGCGCGTCCGCGAGAAGATGAACCCTTTTCTGAAAGAGCGAATCGACCAAGAGGCGTACTATGTTTGACAGGGAACTCGTGTTGTCCATACTCGTTCAGATAGGGGATGCCCTACAGAAAATCGCCAGCCGTGCGTGACGTTTTCAGAGTGCGGACGATTTTGCCAGCTCTCCGTCGGGCATGGAGGCTCTTGACAGTATCTGCATGCTTTTTATCGCTGTCGGCGAAGCCTTGAAGAACGTCGACAAGATCACCGGCGGCAACCTTTTGATGCGTTATCCCGAGATCGACTGGAAGGGAGTGATGGGTTTCAGAAACATCATCGCCCACCAGTACTTCGATATCGATGCGGAACAGGTATTCTGGATATGCACCCATGAGTTGGACCCACTGACTGTGACCATCCAGCAGATGATCGAGGAGTTGCGATAGTGGCTCTCCATCCCAGCTTTCCCTCATCGCCCTACGTGATCCTCGACCCGGCCTTGCGATGGTTCCCGGCAGACGAAGCCTTGCGTGACACCACCTCTGACAAGCTGATGCCGCCCCTTGTTTCGCAACTGCGGAAACGGGTGAAGGAATGGCGGGAAAGCGGCTACGCGGGGGCGACAGACACCAGGCGCAGCCTGCTAAACTGGTGGTTTGAAACCCGGCATTTGCTGCCTCAGGCTTATCTTCCCTCGCCCGTCGCCAGAGGGGTCGAAAGTGAGGGCATGGTCGAGTTTCAGTATTACTTCGCCCAGCGCGAGGCGCTGGAGACTATCGTCTTCTTGTACGACGTGGCCAGAGTACAGGACAAGTACGACCTGATGCGTTTCGACAGCTCCGGCGCCATGTCCACGGGCATGTTTGACGAAAGCTGGCGGCGCTTCGTCGTGAAGATGGCCACGGGCACTGGCAAGACGAATGGTAATGAGCCTGGTCCTGGCCTGGAGCTTCTACCACCGACTTTACGAGCCGGACTCGCCGCTGGCGCGCAATTTTCTCGTCATCGCTCCCAACATCATCGTGCTGGATCGCATCTACCTGTGCTCCCCGACGCTCCCAGCCGTGGCAAACTGGTAGAGCGCCAGAGCGCCAAATACACTGAGAAATACGCTGACTACCTCCACCTGGGCGTGGTCGAGTGGCGCCAGGCGTATGCAGAGCACGAGAAGATGGGCAAGAAGGCCATCCTGTTCGTGATGACCGACGATACCCGACAAGGGTTTCGAGCTGTTGTTTGCCCGGTTTCTGGAAGACTGCGGCGACGTGATTTCCTACGCCAAGAATTATCTGGCGGTGCATTTCAAGCTGGACTTCGTGAGTAGCGACGGCGACATCTCCAACTATTACCCCGATTTTCTCGTGAAGCTGTCTGATAAGCAGGTTTTCATCGTCGAGACCAAAGGGCAGGAGGACCTTGACGTGCCGCTCAAGATGCGGCGACTGCGGGAATGGTGCGAGGATGTGAATCGAGTGCAGGCAGACGTGAGTTACGACTTCGTTTATGTGGACGAAGACGGCTTCAAGAGGTATGAGCCCACTTCATTCAGACAATTGGTCGACGGCTTCAAGGAATACAAGCAAGGGTAGGTGTTCCGCCTTACGCTTCGGCTGCGGAGACGCTAACCGGCTCGGACTCGTCCGACCCGGGCAGCCGGGACTTGATGGGCCTGCCGATCCTTTTGCCTTTTGGCTTGTTGACACTCCCCTCCCCCTTCGATATACTGACAACTGAGTCAAGTATGGAGGACGGATCTTGAAGCTAAAGTTAGACCTACACACCCACCCCTTTGAAGCTTCGCACTTCGAGCGTGCCAGCGTCGGCACAGTGGGAAAGCTGCTCGACGCAGTTGTCGCCAAGGGCATCGACGGCATCGGGGTAACGGAGCACTTCAGTCTGAAGTATGGATTGGAAGTGAAGCGGATCGCCGACGAGCATTTTCCCGATTCCGGTGTCCTGTTGATCCCCGGCCATGAGATCGAGATGGAGGGCCAGGAGGTGGTGGAACTGTACCTGCCCAGCGGCGCTATCTTTCGATTTCTTGCCCATCCCGGCCATCCTCGCCAGACGATCTACGTCGACGAACGGTTTCACGGCATCGAGATACAGAACAACATGCACAACTGGCACATCAACAAGCCGGCCGTGAGACAAGTGGCCGAAGAGCACGACCTGATGCTCCTCACCAACAGCGATGCTCATTACCTGGATAAGGTCGGCTGCTACTACAACGAGATCGACCTCGACGAGCTGACGCAAAGAGTAGAGGAAAGGGCAAAACGGACACGGACGGGATGACGACGACTCCGCAACTGAACGATAACTCCGCTCTCGGCGGGATTCGCGTTCTGGACCTGTGCGACGCCAAGGGCGTCTACTGCACTAAGCTCCTGGCCGAGATGGGCGCCGACGTGGTGAAAATCGAGCCACCGGGCGGCGATCCCACCCGCGCCTTCGGCCCCTTCGTTCACGATGTTCCTCATCCCGAACGAAGCATCTTCTTCCTGCACTACAATACCAGCAAGAGAGGCATTACCCTCGACATCGAGGCGGTGGAGGGCCAGAAGCTGCTCAAAGGGCTCGTGGAGCAGGCCGACGTGCTGGTCGAGACCTTTGCTCCGGACTATCTCGATTCGGTGGGCCTTGGCTACCCGGCTTTGACGGCCATCAATCCGGGATTGATCATGGCGTCGATCACTGACTTCGGGCAAGCCGGACCGCGTCGCCACTTCAGGTCGTCCGACCTCGTCGCCTGCGCCATGGGCGGCATGGCTCACACGGCCGGCGACGTCGATACCTCTCCCCTCAAGCCCTATGGGAATCAAGCATACCACACGGCGTCCCATTTTGCCGTCATGGGCATTTTGATGGCTCTCTACCACCGCAATTTGACGGGCGAGGGCCAGAGCATCGATATCTCGATGCAGGAGTCCATAGCCGCCGTCCTCGAGCATACGGTTGTCAAGTACTTCAATCAGGGTCTTGTGCCCCGCCGGCAGGGAACCCTCCACTGGAGCAACAATTTTTGGGTGTTCGAGACCAAGGACGGCCAGGCCTTGCTTTCGACCAGACAACGTTGGGATGATATCGTCGGGTGGCTAGAGAGCGAGGGCATGGCTGAGGATCTGGCTGACCCCCGATATCAGGATCCGGGATTTAGCGCCGCCAATGTGCTCCACATCATCGACGTTTTGGCCGCCTTTGCCAGAACCAAGACCACCGCCGAGCTGGTCGAATTCGGCCAGCTTCTCCGGCTTCCCTACGCCGAAGTGCGCAAGGTCGAGGAGTTGATCGACGACACGCATTTGATCGATCGTGGCTTCTGGGTGCCGGTGGAACACCCGGAGCTCGGGACGACGCTCACGTACCCGGGAGCGCCCTACAAGGCGCACCGCTCGCCCTGGCGGCTCAAGCATCGGGCTCCCCTGATCGGCGAGCACAACTCGGAGGTTTTTCAGGGCGAGCTCGGCCTGTCCGGCGAGGAGCTGACAGCCTTGCGGGAAGGCGGGGTGATCTAGTGAGAAGAAAGCTTCCGCTCGAAGGCGTCCGGGTGGTCGACTTCACCTGGATTCTCGCCGGGCCCTACTGCACTCGCATGCTGGCCGATTTCGGCGCGGAAGTGATAAAGGTCCAGTCGGCAGAGACGGGAGAGCGGGAATCGGCGCCCGGATACAACAACTTCTTCAATCGCAACAAGCTTGGCGTCACCATTAACATGGCCAGCCAGAAAGGCAGAGATATCTGCAAGCGACTCATAAAGGTTAGCGACGTGGTGGTGGAGAACTTCAGCGCCCGCGTCTTGCGGCAGTGGGGCCTCGACTGGGAGAACGCCCGAAAGATCAGGCCGGACATAATCGTCGTCAGCATGTCGGGAATGGGCCATTCGGGACCTATGCGCGACTATGTGAGCTTTGGTCCGACTTTGCAGGCGATGACTGGCCTTACCTCGCTTAGCGCTTTCTCGAGCGATAGGCCCCTGGGCTTTGGCTACTCCTACTCCGACCACGTCGGCGGCATTACGGGAGCTATGGCCGTGTTGCAGGCTCTGAACTATCGTTATCGGACGGGGTTTGGCCAGTTCGTCGACGTCGCTCAACAGGAAGGCTCCGCGGTCCTGCTTTCCACTGCCTTTCTGGAATGTACGATCAATGGCAAGCCACCTCAGCCTCGCGGCAACCGACTTCACCATCAGGCGGCTGTTCCCCATAACATCTACCCCTGTGAGGGCGAGGATCGTTGGGTGGCCATTGCGGTGTTCACCGAGGAGGAATGGCGGTCGTTTTGCCGGGCAATAGGCGAAGATGGCTGGACGCGCGATACCCGATATGCCACCGTTCTCAATAGGGGGCAAAACGCAGATGAGCTCGATAAGCTAGTCTCGGACTGGACCAGGCAGCACACTGCCGAAGAGGTGACGGAGCTGCTCCAACGAGCGGGAGTGCGGGCTGGCGTGGTGCAGAGCGCCGCGGATCTGGTCGACCACGATCCCCAATTGCGAGCGCGAGGTTTTTGGGTTCAGGCAGAGCACCCTGAGACGGGCGATACACACTTAGGAGTCTATACAGAATAACTTGAACACAACATAGGGCATCTGCTATGCTTTACGTGTCATGGATGCTAGAAA
>JACPQF010000138.1 GCA_016190625.1 Chloroflexota bacterium
GGAACATAAGTACTGTGCAGTCCGGATGGCCCCCCTGCCACTACGATCGTCAGGCGCTCGGGCTTGTCTGTCAGAAGCATCATCCCCTCTGCCACCAAACCACAGCCCCGCTTCTCTTCTGCCAGCCATGACGGCAACAAACCCATAGGAAGGCGGGCGCGTTCCCAAAGAATCTGCTTCACCTGCTGTTTAGACAGCCCCACGCCGGCGAAGATCCGAGCGTGCATCTGATTCAGAATGAGCACAGGATGGTTGTGCCACGCTGTAATTATCTCATTGCCTCCCATGGCCGTCATAGTGTGGGCAATTATCGTTAGGGCGCTGTCCGCCCCACCGAACTCCCCTTTGGTGCCCGCATACATATTGAAGGAGCCCGCCGCAGGTATCACAGTCACCGTGCTCTGGTCAGGCGAAAACCCTCGCTCCACATGGAGGGGTTCCCAGGGGCTGGACTCCTCGTTCTCTCCCAAACACATCGTGAACTTGCCCGGCCAACCCAAGGTCGCCTTGTCTACCGTGACCGGCGCAGCGCGCCCGACGTTGAGAAGGAGAAGACGGATGGCGCGGCCGATGGTAGCGTTGGCCCGAAACCCCGGGCCAAGGGCGCTCGCACCGCAGTTGAGCTCGATCTGCTGCCGTATCGGACCATTAACTATCAGGAAAGGAGTCGAGGGGTTTGTGGTGACTTGCGTCAGATTCAGGTCGAACTCCGGGGCCATCATCGCCTCGATAGCGGCGAGCAGTACGGGCATGTACTCCGGCCGACAACCGGCCATCACCGCGTTGATGGCTACCTTCTCTACGGTGGCGAGGCCGGAAGCAGGCGGGATTTCCGCCACGACCTCTCCCGCGTCCCGGCCCACGTAGTCGACGCAGGCCTGCACCAACTCTTTGGTTGGCGGGATGACGGGCAGGCCGTCGGTCCAGCCCCGTTTATACAGGTCTTCGTACATGCTGTGGACGGACTGAGAGACCTCAATTAGCTTTGAAGTTAACATGGTTCATACCTCCCGACATTCAGTTAGTTTTGCTCCCTGCAGCATAGGTGAGTCAGCAGGTCCGATAGGTCGGCTCGTCCTTCCCCAGAAGGACGAGCCGGTCTGGCGACAACTTTGGCGCCGGATTGTTTAAACAACGCTGGCGGCGAAACGGACTCGATTGCTCAACGAGCGCGCACGGGCGCGAGAGCCTTGGCCGTAACCGCGCCGACTACTTGGTCGAAGAGCTTGTCGGCCGTGGCGATGACCTCCGCCTCCGAAAGGCTATCGAAAGGATGGGGGACGGTGAGCAAGGGATGATCCGGCATGCCCGCAAACTTCCTTGTCGCGTCCGACAAAGATAGGAACCAGTCCGTCACAAGAGTCACGGCTGGAACCCCCCTCTTCTCGAACTCAATTCCCTCGAGGACACTCCCCGACGAGCAGCCCCCTCAGTTGCCCAGACCATTGATGACGACACCACACTTGCTGGCGAATTCGTCGAGGCTCTTCGGGTCAAGGTTGCCGTGAATCGGATTGTCCGGGCGCCTCCCTCCGTGTTCCTTAATCTCGGCGGAAGGAACATCAACAAAGACCACGTCGCCAACGCCACAGCGCTCCTTCAACAGTTCCCCAAAGCGCTGCTGGACCACATTAAAGCTCCACCAACCGTTGCTCACCAGACCTACGGTCAGCCCTTCGAGGCTCTCCGGCCGGGGAGCCGGTTGCAAACCCGACATCCTCGTCTCTCCAATGGGGTCTAGAATGAGAATCGTCGACCCGCTCATAAGTTACCTCCCTAGTCTTAATGATCAATCTGGCCAACCTCTGGCGTCCTCCAGAGGCATCGCAAACCGTTTCTGTCTCCTCCACCGACCTCCTTTCCGCCACCAGCTCCACTTTCCCCTTGCCCGAACCCTCACTTGGCGCGGTTATCGTCTCGTGGGCTGGTGTAGACCATCTTAGATGACCTCCTCCTCACGCATTTTCTTCATCTCCTCCCGGGTGTAGCCGCATACCTCGGTCAGCACCTCCTCCGTGTGCTGCCCGAATTCCGGGGGCGGCAATCGAACGCCGCCTGGCGTTTCACTGAGCGAGACGGGCGGGGCCACCATCTTTATCTTGCCCACGGTCGGGTGCTCAAAGTCTAACAGGCAATTGTTGGCGATCATTTGCGGGTCTTTAACCAAATCGGCAATCGATTGGCCTGTCGTATAGATAAAGTCTCGATACTCGCCCAACACCTCGAGCCACTCGGCCAGCGTTTTCCTGGCGAATACGTCGTCGAGAATGTCGATTAGGGCCTCGTGGTTCTCGCACCGGGCTGACAAATTGGCGAAGCGGGAATCGTCGAGCAAGTCCATGAGTTCGGTTGCCCGACAGAAGTCGGGCCAGTAGCGGTCCGAGTTGAGGGCGATAAACAACCACTTGCCGTCGGCGCACCGGAAAAAGGTGACTAAGGGATTGGTAGCCTCCCGCCGTTTCAACACTGGAAATAGCTCGCCTTTATACAGGTAAGCTCCAAGGGCCTGCCCCTGAAGCCAGGACATAGAGCTGAGGAATGACGAAGTAACCTTCTGGCCAAACCCGTGCCGCTCCATTGCCAGCAACGCCGCGAGAATGCCGTAGGCCAGCGACCACCCATTTAACTGATCGCAGAGGCCGCCCGCCGGATAGATTGGCTCGTCCCCGGGCCCCGTAGTCGCTTGGGCAAAGCCCGTGCGAAAGATGCCGGCCATGTCGAGCGTGGGGCGGCCGTTCTCCGGGCCTTCCTCGCCAAGGCCGGTACCCTGTGCATAGATCAGCTTGGGGTTGATCCGCCGCAAAGCCTCGAAGTCCAACTGATACTTCTCGGCAACCCCTTTGCGGAAGTTTTGTACGAACACATCGGACTTCTCCACGAGCCGGCGCATCACTTCTTTCGCCTTCGGTTTCGTCAGATCCAAGGTGACGCTTTTCTTGTTCCGGTTGGAGTTCTCGAAATAGAAGGTCCGGTCCCCAGGCAACCGCGCTGACACGCCCCAGACTGTGAATGTCGACCTCCCCCTGTCGCCTTTGCCCCTTTGCTCGATCTTGATCACTTCGGCGCCGAGGTCGCCGAGCATCTCACTGGCAACCGGGCCAGCCTGTAGGATGGTCCAGTCGATGACTCTAATGCCCTCCAGCACCATCATCGCAGATGCGACCTCCATTCTATCCGTTTGGTACAGAGCAGCGAAGTCCACCGGATGGCCGGGCAGCACGCCCGGCTTTCGGAGCACACGCTCGAATCGCTCAAATGGCCAACTTTACGTTGTCCCGAGTCCGTGCGTACGGATCGCTCATCACGTTGAGGATAGCAACAGTCCCGGCGGCGAAAGCACGCTGCAGGGCAGGCTTGATCTGGGCAGGGTCTTCCACCAACTCGCCATAGCCACCTACCATCTCGGCCATCTTCTCGTAAGGGGCAGGTAGCAACGCGGAAATCATGGGGTCTCCTGGCAGATAATTAGCCTTCTGGCTACTGCGTCCGCCGATACCGCCGTTGTTGTTCACCACAAACACGACGTTGGCCCCGACCCTCGCTGCCGTTTCGATCTCCGTGAAACCCGCGCCAAACGCATAGTCGCCAAGCACAGCCACAACCTGCTTGTCCGGCCGCGCTAGCTTGGCGCCAACGGCGTAAGGAACGCCGGTCCCCACGCAGGCCGTGGCGCCGGGATTGAGCCGGTGGCGGGGATGGTAGCTGGGCATCACTATTCGGCCAATGCCGAGGGTTACCTCGCCGTCGACTACCACGGTCGCGTCTCGATCGAGCGTGTCGCGGATGTCCCGCCAAAGGCGATAGGGGTTAATGGGGATGGTCTGGGAAGCCATTTTTTCCTGTAACGACGCCTGATTGCGAAGAGCTGCGGCGCGTAACTCCTCGAGCCAACCAGTCGAAGACGACTGCAGCGACCGGCCCGCTAAGGCGTTGCAGAGAGCGTCGACCGCCGTCGCGCAATCGGCAATGACAGGAATGTCTACCCTGGCCCCGCTAAACATTTCTTCAGGCACTAAGTCGATTTGGGCTACGCGCACGTCAGAGGACCATGCGCCCACGGCGTCAGAGTAGCCGCCCCGAGAAAGAAATATCCAGTTGAAACGGCCGCCGACCATTAGAATCGCATCTGCCTGTCTCATGGCCTGAGAGCGAGACGCACCGACGCACCTCGGGTCGTCGTCGGGAACGGTGCCTCGACCCATGGGCGATGCGACAAAAGGCAAGCCCAAGCCGACCAGCCGGCTCAGGGGCTGGGAGGCATCAGACCAGGCAGCACCTTTCCCTATCAGCACCAGAGGTCGCTTGGCAGTGGCAAGCATGTCGGCAATACGCTCGATAGCCGCAGGATGGGGGTGGGGGAGATAGGTCTCAGGCTGGGGGCGGCGCAGTTGCATCCGCGCCGCCGGTATGGTACTTTCGATAAGGTGACCGGGGAAATCGACGTAAACGGCGCCGGGCCGTCCCGACATGGCTTTTCCTACAGCAAGATGGACATACTCCGGAATCCGCTCCACGCTGTCAACCTCGATGGCCCACTTGGTAACCGGTTGGGCCACCGCCATCTGAGGCCCCTCCTGGAATCCACCCAGCCCTCGCCAGTGACCGTGCACAGAGCCGCCGAGGACGACCAGTGGCCAGCCGTTTTCTTGGGCTACGAACATGCTGGTAACCGTATTGGTCATGCCCGGCCCTGTCCCAACCACCAGCACCCCCGGCTTCTTGGCCAC
>JACPQF010000139.1 GCA_016190625.1 Chloroflexota bacterium
ACAATCCACCCTGCATAGAATGCCTTCCTAACATACCAAACCTCCGTTCGCATGTTAGGACGCATTATACTACATATCAGCCAAACCAGCAAGACTTTTCGGCTGGGTTTCTAGGCTGCGGTGGGTTGGCTATGTGGCACTAATCTGCGAAATCAGTCCGCCTGTGTAGTCAGCGGTTCAGACTGGAGGATCGCCCTCAAGAACTTTCCGGTGTGGGAGGATTCGACACTGGCGACTTCCTCCGGCGTGCCGGCGGCGATCAAACTGCCGCCGGCGTCGCCGCCGCCCGGTCCGAGGTCGACGATTAGGTCGGCGTTCTTGATCAGATCGAGGTGGTGCTCGATCAGGATAACCGTGTTTCCGGTGTCCACCAGCCTCTGTAGAACTCGCAGCAGCGCGGCAACATCCTCGAAAGAGAGCCCGGTGGTGGGTTCGTCGAGAAGATACAAGGTTCTGCCGGTTGCCCGTTTCGATAGCTCGGTCGCCAGCTTCACTCGCTGGGCTTCGCCGCCGCTGAGGGTCGTGGCCGGCTGGCCGAGGCGCATGTAGGAGAGGCCCACGTCGTACAGGGTGGACAGCTTGGAGCGGATCTGGGGGAAATGCTCGAAAAACCCAAGAGCTTCCTCCACGGTCATGTCCAGCACTTCGGCGATGTTCTTGCCCTTGTAGCGGATCTCCAGCGCCTCACGATTGTAGCGCTGCCCCTTGCAGACCTCGCAGGGAATGGTGATGTCGGGCAAGAAGTGCATTTCGATCTGGACAAAGCCCTCGCCCCGGCAGGCCTCACAGCGCCCGCCCTTGACGTTGAAGGAAAACCGCCCGGGCGCGTAGCCCCTCATTCTGGCCTCCGGCACGGAGGCGAACAGCTCGCGAATCGGCGTGAAGGCGCCGGTGTAGGTGGCAGGGTTGCTTCGGGGCGTGCGGCCAATCGGCGACTGGTCGACGTTTACCACCTTGTCGAGATGCTCGACGCCAAACACGCCATCGCACTGGCCGGGTTTCTCCTTAGCCTTATACAAAACCTGAGCGAGCCGCCGGTACAGGATATCGTCGACGAGGGTGCTCTTGCCGCTCCCCGATACGCCAGTGACGCAGACCAACAGACCGAGGGGGATGCGAACGTCGATGTTCTTCAAATTGTTCTCGCGAGCCCCGCGGATGACCAATTGCTTCTCTCCCGGGAGGCGTCTCTTGTCCGGGAGGGGAATCGTCTTCCGCCCGCTCAGGTAGAGGCCGGTGAGTGAATCGGGACAATCCATTATCTCGTCTAGGGTTCCGGCAACGACTACTTCCCCGCCGTGCTCGCCGGCGCCGGGACCCATATCCACTATGTAATCGGCCGCCCGCATCATTGCCTCGTCGTGCTCGACGATCAGGATGGTATTGCCGAGGTCGCGCAGTTTTTTCAACGTGCGAATGAGGCGGGTTCCATCCACCGGGTGAAGACCAATGGACGGCTCGTCGCAGACGTAGAGAACACCCATGAGGCTGCTGCCGATCTGGGTGGCCAGCCGGATCCGCTGGGCCTCTCCGCCGCTCAGAGTGGCGGCAGCCCGGTCCAGGGTTAGATAATCGAGGCCCACGTCCATGAGAAAGCCGAGACGGGAGCGAATCTCTTTCAATATCTGGTGAGCGATCATCAGCTCGCGCTCTGTCAGAAGGGGCGACGGAGATGTCGCGGCCGACTTGGCCGCCGACGGCCGGCTGCCGTTTCCGCGCGCTTCATACCAGCCAGACTCCTCTTCCCCGCCGCCGACGTGGGCATCCAATCGATTGAGCCAACCTATCGCTTCCGAGATAGACAGAGCCGTGGCCTGCACGATGGTCTTGCCGGCCACGGTTACCGCCAGTGACTCCGGCTTGAGGCGGGCGCCATGACAGACCGGACACGGCTTGGAAGACATGTAGCGTTCGATTTCGGCCCGGATGTAGTCAGAATCGGTCTCCTTGTAGCGGCGTTCCAGGTTATTGACGACGCCCTCGAACGTAGTGTCGTAATCTCTGGTGCGGCCGAACTTGTTCGCCGTCCGCACCGTGAACACCTCCCCCTTGTTGCCGTAGAGAATCAGGCGAAGCTGCTGCTCAGAGAGGCTGGACACGGGCGCGTTGACCGAGAAACCATACTTTTGGGCCACCGACTCCAGAAGCTTGCTAAACCAGGCGCTGTCGATGGCTCGCTTGGCCCACGGCAGCACCGCTCCTTCCGAAAGGCTAAGATCCTTGTTGGGGATCACAAGGTCCGGGTCGATTTCCAGCTTAGTGCCCAGCCCGGTGCAGGCCGGACAGGCGCCGTGCGGGCTGTTGAAGCTGAAGGTGCGGGGAGCGATCTCGCCAAGGCTCACCCCGCAGTGGACACAGGCAAAATGCTCGGAGAAGAGCAACTCCTCGCCGTCCACTATGGACACGAGCACAACACCGCCTCCAAGTTTCAGAGCAGTCTCAAGCGAGTCGGCAATGCGACCGGCGTCGGGGTTGGCGCCGTTCTCCGTGCGAATCACGAGCCGGTCCACCACGACCTCCACGGTGTGCTTCTTGTTCTTGTCGAGCGCGAAATCTTCCGAGAGGTCGTGTATCTGGCCGTCTATTCTTACTCGGACGAAACCGGCCTTGCGGGCATCTTCCAACACCGACTGGTGCTCGCCCTTTCGATCCTTGATCACCGGTCCCATGATCATGAAGCGGGTTCCTTCCGGCAGGCCGAGAATGGCGTCGACGATCTGCTGCACCGTCTGTCTGGAGATCTCCCTGCCGCATCTCGGACAGTGGGGACGCCCAACGCGGGCGAACAGGAGGCGGAGATAGTCGTAGATCTCCGTCACCGTGCCGACGGTGGAGCGGGGGTTGTGGGTGACGCCCTTCTGGTCGATGGAAATCGCCGGCGACAGACCCTCGATGTAGTCCACATCGGGCTTCTCCAGACGGCCAAGAAACTGGCGGGCGTAAGCGGAGAGCGACTCGACATAACGCCGCTGACCCTCCGCATATATGGTATCGAAGGCCAGGGAGCTCTTGCCCGAGCCGGAGAGGCCGGTGATTACCACCAGTTTGTCTCTGGGAAGCGAGACATCTATGTTCTTTAGGTTGTGCTCACGCGCGCCTCTAACAACGATCTTGTCTTGTGGCAAAGCAGACTCCCAGTGGCAGCAAAAGGGGGCGGCAGACGGAGTGAAGCGCCAACTGCCCGTGAAGGCGACCGAAAGACCGGCTAGAGCCTTTGTTCGATTGCCACCGCGTTAGGTTCATATTTTACCAGGATGGAGAGACGGCGGCAAGGCCACAGAAAGGCTTACTTGCAAGCAGTAGCTGGCCTGGATTGCTACCCCTGCCTGCGCCAATCGTTTAGCCATCTGACCTGACCAGTCCAATCCTCGGCTTCTGTCTCGGTGAGCAGCCTATCGAGAGACCAAATCAAGCCAGCCAGGGTCCAATTAGATTGGAAGGCGAGGATGATCCCTCCATGATCGGGAAGGTTCTTCGCAAGCAGCATGAAATGGGCGACGTTATACGTGAAGATGCATCTCCGGTGTTCAGTTGCCCCACGCAACTGAGTTTCGTCGGTGTCGTTTGAAGATATCCACTCGTTTGGCGTCCGAGTGACGTCGTGACAGCGCTGGAGCAGGGCTTTGTGAAGCGCAAGTCGAGAGGCGTCAGCGTCCAGATGCAGGCGTGGTCTACTCACGGGCTTGCTCAATCGCTCGCTCGAAGGCAATGTTGGCGTCCACTTCCACTTTGTGGACGCAGTAGAAGGCCAACGCCTGCCGTACCTGATCAAGGGTGAGGCTCCACTCCTGGGCGATCTCCTCGGGCGGCATCGCCCACACAGTCGCCGCCACGAGAATGGTCTGAACTCGGATTCCTGTTCCCTTGATAATCGGCGTAGAATCCCCGGCAGGGCCACGCTTATGGGTAATCAACGGAAAGGCCGGATCATCGATAGCTTGGCTTAGTATGCCGACTTTCTCGGCCACCGCCCAAAGAATAAACTGGTTCAGCGAGACGCCCTGAGAAGACGCCAGTCTCTCCGCTTCCTCCTTGAGACCGGATGGCAGGTTCAGTGGGTAGCGCGCCATGATGCCCTCCTTGAAGACCGACGTTTTCTGATGATATTCTATACGACATCACATCCGGCGTCAATCTGCTTGAGTTCCCGTAGACAATGAGCGAGAATTGTGATAGTCTCATAGCCAGAGTATTGCTGTCACCGTGGAGGCGACCCGTGGAGTTCTCTAAAGGCTGGCGTTTGAGACCTATACTGTCCTCGGTGATCTTGCTGCTAGCACTACCCCTTTGGATCGGGTGCGCTTCGGCCCAACAACCGGGCGTGGAAAGAGCCAGGCTAACGGACACCCCGACGCAAGGGCCGGTATCATCCCCCGTCCCCATGGAGACAAGGCGGATCGTCGAACCGGCGACCGCGACGCCCCAGCCGACCGCAATGGTGGTCAGCCCTGCGCTTCCGCCTCCGACGGCGGTGGAAGTCTCGCCAACACCTCCGCCAGCTACTCCGATTCCAACCGAGGCTGCCAGACCAACGCCTACAGCGCCGCCGGTTGCTACGCTTCCGGCCACGGCGGAGGGGCCGAATCAGGAGTCCTCAGACCTGCCGAGGGGCACCCAGGAAGCTCCACCGCCGAGATCTTCTGTCCAGCAGTTTAGCCCGCAGCCGCTGCCTCTGCATCCTTTCCGCCCTGCCGCCGGTCGCGCCCGGGTGGTGGCTATCGACCCCGGCCATGGCGGACCCGAAGTGGGAGCGGGCGGCGCCGGGCTGGCGGAGAAGAACGTCAACTTGTCTATCGCTTTGAAGCTGCGGAAGCTGCTCGAACAGGATGGCATGACGGTGGTGATGACAAGGGACCGTGATAGCCGGGCCAACGCACCGGCCGAGGGCCAGGCGCCGGAAACTGGGTCGTCGACTCGCCAGGACCTTCAGGCGAGGATCGACCTGGCCAACAGGTCGCAGGCGGATGTTCTCGTTTCTATCCACAACAACGGGTCGGGCGATCCCGGCCAGTCGGGCACAGAGGTATGGTACGATGGCAAGCGTCCTTTCGGAACTTTCAACGCCGTCCTAGCAGAAGATGTGCTCGCATCGTTGGTGGAAACCATTCGAGGGGTGGGATACCCGACAGCGGACCGCGGAGTGAAGGAGGACTCTCAGTACCGAATATTCCAGAACCGGGCGTTTCCCTTGTTCTTGCTGGGTCCACCGCGCACCGGGAGCAGCACTACCCGAGCGGCCCAGATGCCCGCCGTCCTTGGCGAGACGCTTTTCCTGTCCAATCCAGCGGAAGCATGGCAGTTGACACGCGAAGACATGATTTCGGCCATCGCCGCAGGGTACCGCCAGGGCTTGCTGCGATACTTCCAACGCATCGAGAGCGGCGTGTTGGCGATGCCGGCGGAGGGCCTTCCCTCAGAGAAGCCCAACTACTACCAGTTGACGCCAAATCCCAGTGCCGGCGGCTAGGCGCTGACGCCGTAGGTGTCTGCAATCAGTCCTTTTCTGGAAGGACCGTCAGCTTGATGAGAATGGCGATTTGGCGCTAGTGCCGGCGATTGCCGGTTTGGAACGGGGATCGAGCGAGGTCCCCTCTGCCTCATTGCACTGGTCTTGCTCTCACCCCGTTCCCACCGCGTCAACGCGCTATTGACAGTCGCCTGACACCACTCGTGGCAGGATTCCTACCGTCTTGGTGGGGGTCCCGCCAGACCGTCTTTACAAGCCGTACCAGGATGTCACAATCTTGGCGCGTCGCTCCTCCACATCGCGGCGAGCCTCGTCGGCGGTGGGGGCATACGCGTTTGACTGAAGTAGACGTCCGTAGTAGCCTTGGAAACCGGTAGTGTGGGACTTGCGGGCCAGGATGTTCCGAAGCGCGGTCATTACGCCCTGATTCATGGTGTAACCTCATCGTACTGTGTGGGAGCACGTCCTTGTGTCTCCCCACTTGTATTGTAGCATAAAGCCGCTCGGCATACAAGGAGTCAATGCGCCTCGTGCTCTTCGGGAGAAAATGGGCTGCTGCAGACGGAATTGCCTGGCAGCCCCCAGTTAGTTTGGCGGGTTGGGCTAGTTAGCCTCGCACTTGGTCACCAATGCCTCCCACTCCTTATCTACTCTCTCCTGAATCTGCGTCACTAGTTCCTCGTTCTCCGGTTTGAGGAGGTGGCTGAAGCGCCCCTGCGACTTCATCCAGTCGGTGACCGGCCTCTTGTTGCGAGGCTTGTAGTTCAGCTTCCAGACCCCATCGATGACTTCGTATAGCGGCCAGACACAAGTGTCAGCGGCCAGCTTCGAGATCGAGATCGATTCGCCGGGCTCGCTCCGCCAACCCCGAGGGCAGGGGGCAAGCACATTGATGAATGACGGGCCATCGGCTGCCAGAGCGCGCTGCACTTTGTTCATGAGGTCCCGCCACAGATGAGGCGACGCTTGGGCCACGTAGGGAATCTCGTGGGCCACGGCAATGGCGGTCATGTTCTTGCGGTTCTCTCTCTTCCCCGGCCTGACCCTGCCGACGGGCGAGGTCGTGGTCCAAGCACCAAGAGGGGTGGCGCTGCTTCGCTGGATGCCCGTGTTCATGTATGCCTCGTTGTTGAGGCAAACGTAAAGGACCTTGTGGCCGCGCTCCCAGACGCCGCTGAGGAACTGGAAGCCGATGTCGTAGGTGGCGCCGTCCCCGCCGAAGGCGAGGAACTTCGTGCCGTTGTCGGCCATCTTGCCCTGTCTCACGAGCGAGCGGTACATTGACTCGGCGCCCGCGGCGGTGGTGCTGGCGTTTTCGAAGGCGCTATGGATCCAGGGCACCCGCCACGACGTATAGGGGAAGATGCTAGTAGATACCTCGAGGCAGCCCGTGGCGTTGGCGACGACCACCGGATCCTCGATGGCGTGGAGTATCTGCCTGACCACCACCGGCTCGGCGCAGCCGGGGCAGAGCCGGTGCCCCGGAGCCAGTTGGTCCCGTTCATTACACATTTGACGAAGGTTTATTGCCATTATCTCTCTCCTTGCTCTGCCTCCTATTCTCGCAGTCCGAGATATCTTACCAGCGGTCCCCTTTGTCCTGTCTCGGCGATGTTCAGGAGGTCGGCGTAGACTGTGGTGATTTGGGACGCGGTCGTGTCCCTGCCGCCGAGGCCGTAAACGTAGTTCACGACGTCCGGCCGGGCGCCGCTGGCGTACAGCGAGGTGCAGACGTCGAGGAAGATGGGGTTCCCTTGCGAGCCAAAAGCGATAGCTCTATCCAAGACCGCCACGGCGCTGACGCCAGCCAGCGCCTCGGCGACGGCATCGGCGGGGAAGGGACGGAAGGTTCTCAGCTTGAGTAAACCCGCCTTGATCCCTCGTTCGCGCATCTTGTCGACGGCGATCTTGGTGGTACCCGCCGTCGATCCCATCACCACGATGGCGATTTCAGCATCTTCTAATCTGTATGGTGACAGGTGGCCGTAGTACCGGCCTGTGAGGTCTCCGTATTCCTGGCCGATCTCCTCGACGACGGCCAAAGCCTTCTCCATGCCGTCGACCTGCTGACGCTTGTGCTCGAAGTAGTGGTCCTGAAGATCCACCGGTCCGAAGGTCGCCGGGTGCTCGGTATCGAGGAGGGAATAGCGGGGAGTGTAGGTCCCGATGAACTCCTTGACCGCACCGTCTGGTAGCAATTCCAGTCTCTCCACGCCGTGGCTGATGATGAACCCGTCCTGACAATGCATTACTGGCAGCATCACGTCCGGATGTTCGGCTATCCGGAGAGCCTGGAAGGCGTTGTCGTAAGCCTCTTGTACGTCCTCGGCGTAGACTTGCAGCCAGCCGGCATCTCGGGCGCCCATCGCATCCGAGTGGTCGCAATGAATATTGAGCGGCGCCGAAAGAGCCCGGTTGGCGACCGCCATGATGATCGGTAGGCGCAGGCTGGAAGCCACATAGAGCACTTCCCACATGAAGGCCATCCCGGCGGAGGTCGTGGCCGTCTGGACCCTTCCCCCGGCCGCGGCTGCCCCGATGCAGGCGCTCATCGCCGCATGCTCGCTTTCGACGGCGACAAACTCGGTGTCGACCTCGCCGTTGGCCACGTATTCGCTGAAAGTCTGAACGATCTCTGTTTGCGGGGTGATCGGGTACGCCGCCACCACATCGGGGTTCATCTGGCGCATCGCCTGGGCGACTGCTTTGGCGCCATCCAGAGCTATGGGCTCGCCCTGAACCCGATCGGTCACGCTACCTTTGCTCCTCGTCATGGTCATCTCCCCTGTTCTCCTTCCAACGCCGTCACTTCTTGAACCATCTTGATGACCTTTGGAGGGCACTCCAGGGCGCAGATGCCGCAGCCCTTGCAATGGTCCATGTCGATACCTGTCACCTTGCTTTCCTCGACCAAAATCCCTCCCTCAGGGCAGAAAATCCAGCAGATCATGCAACTGGTGCACCTATCCATATCGATGATCGGTCGTTCGGCTCGCCAACCACCGGTCAAATAGTCTACCGAGCTACCTGATTCCAGAATGACTCCCCCTATGGGTAGCTCTCGCCAGCTCTTTAGTGCCATTATCTCCTCCGCGCGTTTAATCTGATCACTGAGGCCGCCTACCTATTTGGCCAGCACAAGCGTGACCGCTCGCCGGGCCGCAGGCGTTTACCCGCATCCACGTCGCCTGTCTACCCGACCAGCGTTTCGGCGTACGCCTTCTCGAAGGCGAACACGTTGGCTTCGACCACCTCGGGCTTCAGCTTGCCGGTGAATCGCTTTCGGATCTCTCGCGGTACGCTATCCCTATCCACCACTGGCGTCGCCTTGAGCAAGGCGCCCATCATCGGCGTGTTAGTTACGTTGCGATTGAGGATATCCAGAGCGATTCGAGTGGCATCGATGGTGAAGACGTGGCCTTGGCGAAAGCCGATCTTTTCACGCAGCTCGGCAGGCGATAAGGCAGTATTCACTACGAGCACGCCGTCGTCTTTGATCCCCTCTGTGAAATCCACGATGCCGATCAAGGTAGGGTCCAGAACCAGGACCACGTCTGGCTCGGTGATCTGGCAGTGGACGGGTATAGGCTCGTCGCTAATGCGGGTGAAGGCGCGAATCGGTGCGCCCGAACGCTCCGGCCCGTAGTCGGGAAAAGCCTGAAAGTACTTGCCCTCGTCAAGCGCCGTGTGCGCTAGAAGCTCACCAGCCGTGACCACGCCCTGACCGGCGCGCCCGTGCCAGCGGATTTCGGTCAGTGTTGCCATTCATTCCTCCGAATGCTCACGAATTTCGCTACACATTATAGCACAAGTCGCTGCTTCTCGCCTGTTCATGATATAATACCTAATCTGCACCTGGCTGTCGGATACAGGGCAAGGGCGACAGACGATAGCTGATACAATAATCAGGAAGGCTGCATGGAACCGCTAGAGATCTTGGCAAACTATCTCGATCGCTGGGGCTACTGGGCCGAATTCTTTGTGGTAATGCTCCAAAACGCTGGAGTCCCAATGCCGGGCGAAACTGTTCTTTTGGCTGCCGGATGGGCTGCGGGTAGAGGTTTGTTGCAGCTCCAGTATGTGATCGTTTTCGGCTTCGTGGGCGCAGCGCTCGGCGACAATCTCGCTTACTGGGTAGGCGCGAAAGGTGGCAGGCCCCTGCTCTTGAGGTTTGGCAAGCGTTTCTCTATTACGGAGGCCAGGCTCGCCACGGTCGAAGTGGCGATGTTGCGCCACAGCAATTGGGTTGTGTTTTTAGGCAGCTTCACCTCCGTCTTTAGGGTGCTCGCCGGGCCGGTGGCCGGCATGATCCGTATGCCCTATCACCGCTACTTGTTGTTCGATTCGTTGGGGGTGGCAATCTGGGTCTCCGGCGTCTCGGTTCTGGGCTATCTCTTCGGAGATCAATGGGATACCCTGGTGGCTGTCTTGGGTCGGTTCAGTACAGTCACCGCGATCCTGGCCGTCATACTCGTCGCGGGATGGCTTCTCTTCCGTCTCTGGCGCAAACAACAGATGGCTGCCGAGGATAAGAGCTCCGTCTGACCCTGGCTACCGACGGGGCAGCTCTACCATTCTCGGCTCGTAGGTGCAGTAAGGTTCCTCGGCCAGGTAGTCTCCTGTAGCAGCATAGGCCCTGGCCCGACAGCCGCCGCACACGTTTCGATACTCGCATCTGCCGCACTTGCCGCCCAGCTTGGTCACATCCCGCAGGTCCTGAAGATAGGGCGACGAATAGTAGATGTCCTTGAACGGCCGTTCTCTTATGCTTCCCGCGGCGATGGGCAGGAAGCCGCAACCAAAGACCTCTCCCACGTGGGAGACGAAGACGAAGCCGTCTCCGGTCATACAGCCCCGCGAAGGGGACATCCCGTGAGGATGTCCCGAGGGTCTCGCTCCCGCCGCTGCCTGAGCTGGTTGATGCTGGGGCTGGCCGCTCGTTCCTTCGGCCTTTCGGCGCTGGATCTGTATGCGCCTGAGGTGAGGCCCGCAGGTCGCCTGGATCTGGATGGGCTCCTGCTTCTGCTTGTCGTACAGCCAGTTCAGAGTCTCCTCATACTTCATGGGCTCGAGCTCGTCCTCAGCGATGTCTCTGGCCCGGCCCGTTGGCACAAGCAGGAAAACGTGCCAGGCCTCGGCGCCCACTTGGCGGACGACCTCGATCATGCGCGGCAGATCGTCTACGTTATGTCGGGTGACGCTAGTGTTCAGTTGGAAGGGCAGGCCCCCCCGTTTCATGGTAGCCAGGCCCTGAAGGGCCGCCTCGAAGGCGCCCTGCCGGCGGGCAAAGTAATCGTTCTTCTCGGCGTCGGGATAGTGGAGGCTGAAAGAAGCCCTCTGGATTCCCGCTGCCTTCAGCTTTTCCACCGTTTCCGGCGTAAGCAGACGGCCGTCGTCGGGTGAGACCGTCATGCGCAAGCCGAGTCCAGAGCCATAGGTCGCCAGCTCGAAGATGTCCTCGCGGATCAGAGGCTCACCGCCGGTAAGGATGATTATTGGCTTGCAAAAGGACGCAATGTTGTCGAGGAGCGCCTTCCCTTCGGCGGTGGTCATCTGACGCGGGTCGGGTTCGGTTTGGGCTTCAGCCCGGCAATGGATGCAGGCCAGAGGGCAGGCGCGAGTGGTCTCCCAAGCGACTAGGCGTGGTACTGGCAGGTCCATGCTATTGTTCCTCGATGGTTATCCGCTTGATCACGTCCCCGGTTAATGTTGGATTCGTATCCGGGTCACGCGCGGTGATCTTCTGGAGCACATCCATTCCTTCGGTCACCTGCCCGAACACGGAGTGGCGACCGTCCAGTTGCGGCTGTGCCGCGTAAGTAATGAAGAACTGGCTGCCGTTGCTATTCGGCCCCGAATTTGCCATCGACAAAGTTCCGACCAAGTGCTTGCGCTGGCTGAACTCGTCCTCAAACTGGTATCCCGGTCCGCCTCTTCCGTCGCCCTTGGGATCTCCACCCTGAGCCATGAAGCCTGGAATGACCCGGTGGAATGTCAGTCCATCGTAGAAGCGATTCCGCGCCAGAAACACAAAGTTGTTCACGGTCTTGGCAGCGTCTTTGGCGAAGAGCTCGACCTTGATGTTTCCTTTTTCCGTTTCGATGGTCGCGAAGTACGACTTGTTGGCGTCGATGGCCATCGCCGGAGGGGCGCTATACTGCCTCTGAATGGTGGTCGGCTGCGTCTCAGCGCCGGAAGTCTGGCCGCGCGTCCGGAGCCAACTAACCAGAAGAAGAATGGCAATGACGGCCAAAATGGCGTATAGGGCGTAGCTGAACTCCCGCCTGGCGAAGAAAGGCACCTGACGGGCTGTCCTGACCGCCTTCTTTGGCGCCACTTTAGCGGGGCGAGGCACGGAAGCGCGAGCCGGTCTCGGCGTCGCTCCCTCGTGTCTTTCGTTGAATTCCCGTCTAGCCAGCCGTCTTGCTCGCTTCGACCTCGTCATGCGGTTGCCACCCCCTGTCCCTTTATCCCGATTTCCTCGTCGGTAAGATAGCAGGCCGGGTCCTCGGCCCAAACGTCGTCGTACACCGCCTCGGCCCTCACCCGGAAGTTGCCATTGCAGATCTCGAGATACCGGCAATTGGCGCAGCGTCCTTTCAGCAGCGGCTTGCGGTTCTTGAGGCCAGCCATAAGAGGATCGGTAGTGTCGGTCCAGATATCGCCGAACTTCCGTTCCCGCACGTTGCCGAAGGAATGGTGCCACCAAAACTGGTCGGCGTGCACGTTGCCAAGGTTGTCGACGTCGCTAATAGCTATGCCGCTGCCGTTGCCGCCGTTCCAGCGGAGGAGCTGGAGAATATCGGCGGCCCGATCGGGTTGTTCCTCCTTGACCCGCTGGTAGAGGTAGACGCCGTCGGCGTGGTTGTCGACGGTCAGGATCTCCACGCCCAGTTGGCGGCGATGCATGTCAAGAGAGCGCTCGAAGATGAGGTCGACGCCCTTGCGGGCATCTTCATGGGATAGCTCGGCTTCCCGGAGCTTGATCCCCCTGCCGGAGTAGACCAGATGATAGAAGCAGGCGCGCGGGATCCGTTCCTCCTCGATGAGGTCGAAAATGGCGCCCAAATCGGGGTAATTGTGCTTGTTAATGGTAAAGCGAAGTCCCACCTTGACCTGAGTTTCCGTGCAATTCCGAATGCCTTGGAGAGCGGCTTCAAAAGCGCCGCGAAGGCCCCGGAACTTGTCGTTGGTTCTCTCGACCCCGTCGAGGCTGACGCCCACGTAGGAGAAGCCGGCCTCCTTTATCTTCTGCGCTGCCTGCGGGGTGATCATTGTGCCGTTGGTCGAGATGACGGTTCGCAGCCCTCGCTCGACGGCATACTTGCCGAGGATGAACAGGTCGTCCCTAACCAGAGGCTCGCCCCCCGAGAAGAGGAGGACCGGTGCTCCGAACTCGGCCAGATCGTCGATCATGCGCCTGGCTTCGGCGGTCGTAAGCTCGCCGGAGTAGTCCTTGTCCTGGGCTTCGGCATAGCAATGGATGCAATGGAGGTTACAGCGGCGGGTCGAGTTCCAGACGACGATGGGCTTCTTATCTTCGGAAAAGCGGAGAATGTCGGCGGGCATGCGAGAGGAGTGCCGGCCGTAACGGATCGCGTCTGTCGGATTCAGGGCGCCGCACAGGAGTTGGGTAATTCCTATCATGACCTCGTGGCTCCTTTGGCTGGAATATACGACGCAGAAAAATGCAAAAAACAGACAGCCCCGCCACAAATGCGCTCGAGCTGTCTGTACGCCGAAACGCTGGTACCCCTGGGGCGACTCGAACGCCCGCACCCGGCTCCGGAGGCCGGCGCTCTATCCACTGAGCTACAGGGGCAGAGTCCACTTCGCAGTGGTAAGTTTACCATATTGGACGAAGTCTCGCAACTTCGCGATGCTGACTTTCCAAGCTTGAACAATGTATAATGGGGGAGCGCACCACTGAATTGGTGGCAGAATCGGTGAAGTGGAGGAAAGTGGCGAGAACACCTACGGCAACTCAATCGAGGGACTACGAGCTGGCGCTCGCTGATTCTAATGCGAGAGTCGTAGAGCGTATTGCCAAAAGGGCTTTTGAGGATCCGAGCCTCTTTCTTCTCTGCCAGCGAGCAGCCAATCTGGCTCTCGTCAGGGGATTCGATAAGCTAATGTCTCTGGCCGCCGTCTCTTTCACCCCGTTCCTGTATCAGCGGGAGACAGCCCAGACGGTACTGCGCCGCTTTCGCGGCCGGGCGCTTCTCTGCGACGAGGTGGGCCTCGGCAAGACGATCGAGGCCGGCATCGTGCTCGACGAATATCTGCTGCGTGGCCTAGTCCGCAAGGTCCTCATTCTGACGCCTCCCTCCTTGGTCTCCCAGTGGCGCGAGGAGATGGCGGAGAAATTCAACCTTCTCTTCGTGACCCATGAGGACCTGGAGTTCCGAGAGAAAGGCGTGTCGGCCTGGGGCGAGTTCGATGAAGTTATCGCCTCGCTCCACACGGCGCGCAAAGGCGAGAACGCCAAAGCGATCCTTGCTCAGCGCTACGACATGGTCGTCGTGGACGAGGCACACCACCTTAAGAGCCGCTCGACGGTCAGTTGGCAATTCGTAAACTCCCTCGACAAGAAGTATATCCTGCTCCTAACGGCAACTCCCGTCCAAAACAGTTTGGAGGAGCTATTCAACTTAATTACCATCTTGAAGCCGGGACAACTGAAGACAATGCGTGGGTTCAAGAAGGAGTTCGTCACCCGTGGCGATGCCCGTTTACCTAAGAATAGGGGACGCCTTCAGGAGCTCCTGTTCGACGTCATGGTGCGCAACACACGCAGCCAGGTGGACCTGAAGCTGCCCAAGCGGCACGCGACCACTGTAAAGCTAGCCCTATCACCGGCCGAGCGGCAATTGTACGACGCCATCACAGAGTTCGTGCGCACAGAGCATCCTAAGGTGGGGCATGGTGAGAGGGGTGTCAGCCGCCTCACGCTGGAAGTCTTGCAGATGGAAGTGGGAAGCTCTGGCTTTGCCGTCTTGCCTACTCTCGAGCGGATGTTAGCCAACCCGCATAACAGCAAGGCGCAGCAAGAGGAGCTCCATCGCCTTGTCGGATTGGCTAAGGAAGTGCAGGCCAGCGCTAAGGCCTCCGCCTTGGTGAAGCTCATCAAAGCGACCCGCGACAAGGCTCTGGTGTTTACCAAATACCTGACCACCCTGAACTATCTCGCCCGCCTTCTCGAGCAGGCGGGATTTCCGATTGCCCTCTACTATGGTGGCCTGACGGCGACGCAGAAAGACGCGGCCATAGACGATTTCGAGCGCAATAAGCCAGTGCTTTTGTGCACCGAGGCCGCTGGCGAGGGGCGAAACCTCCAGTTCTGCAACACGATGATCAACTACGACCTGCCGTGGAACCCCATGCGCATCGAACAGCGGATCGGGCGTATTCACCGCATCGGCCAAACGCGGGAGGTCCGCATCTACAATCTGTCGGCTGAGGGCACGGTCGAGGATTATATCCTCTGGCTCCTCGATAACAAGATCAACATGTTCGAGTTGGTGATCGGGGAAATGGACATGATCCTGGGCAACCTGGCGGATGAGCGAGATTTCGAGGAGATCATAACCGACATCTGGGTCAGGTCGGGCTCACGGGAAGAGGTCCAGCAACGTGTCGAGGCTCTGGGAGAGGATCTTGTGCAGGCGAAACAGGAGTACCTAAAGACCAAGGAGTACGACGAGTTGGTCTTTGGACAGGACTACGAGGCGGAATAGGACGGACTCGTGGAAATCAGGGCAAAGACAGCACAACAGCCGAAGCTAGACAAGGAAACGAAGGGCGATGACCTCCGCCCATTCACGCTCGACCTGCTTCGCGCCCTGGGCGCCCTGATCGAAGTGGACAAGAGCGGCGGCGTCGACGTCGTCCTGCCGCCATCCGATGGCCGCCCGAAGTTGGGGGGACAGAGCGACGGGGACTTCTTGCGTCTGGCCTTCGACAGACCTACCGCCGACGCTCATCCCGATGCCCAATTCCTCGCCCTCGGCAGCCCTCAAGCCGACCAACTCATTCAGGTAGCCGAGGGCATGGGCCTCGCCACTCGCTACTACGTCAACGAGCTAAAGTGGTCGAGTCGGGTGGCGGTCGATTTCGGCAAATGGAAGGCGAGGTTAGCCAACGGGAGATTCGTCCCCGAGGGGATCGACTTTCCCTTTGCCTGCCACTACGTACTTTTCGATTTTGTCGTCTCGTACATCTCGGACGAAAAACGCGAAGAGATCAGAACGGTCATCGTGGACAGCTCGTCCCTCCAGCCGGGGAACAGGCTGCAGCAAGCGTGGGACAAGGTACGAATAAGCCCGCATAGGGAGTTCGTGGTTGCCGATTACGATGCGCTGCCGGATCTCGCAAGGCTCAAGACAGTCTACCGGCGGGCGGCGGTTCTGCTCGAGCGGCAGATCGCCGACACCATCGTCGCCTACCGCCGGCGAACGAACAGGCATTTGGAGCTGGAGAACCTGCGCATCAACACCTTCTACGATGACACGATTGAGGAGCTAAAACGAAGGGCGGACCGGGCTGACACCGACGAGCGACGCTTGAGCATCGAGCAAAAGATAGAAGCCGGCGACCTCGAGCGGCGGAGCAAGATAGCCGATATCGTCGCCAAGCACAAGCTCCGCGTGGTCTTCACGCTCCTAAACGCCGCCGTAGTCACCCAGCCTAAGGTACGGTCCAAGGTCAGAGTGGATAACCGGTACGCTGCCACAGACCTGTACATGGTATTCGATCCCTTGACAGGTGAAATGGATCTGCCAGTGTGTCAGGTGTGCTCCGAAGCGACCGAAGTCATCCATCTCTGCGCCAACGGGCACGTAGTTTGTCCGGAGTGCATCGTCGCCTGCAGCGCCTGCAAACGAGAATACTGCCTAACCTGCAGGACGGGCACCTGTGCGGTCTGTGGCAAGCCGGTATGCTCGCACAGCCAAGTGCGCTGCCCCGTCTGCGGCAGGATTACCTGCCCGGAGGACAAGGGCAAATGCCATAACCTGGAGTGAGGTGCCCATGGAACTGCAACGCATAATCTGGTCGTGGGACATGCTGACGCGGCGGCTGGCCGAAACCGAGCCGGACATCGGCAGCGCCCTCTTTCGGTCGTGCCGGCCTGTTGCTGCTCAGCGCTACCGCGATGGCCGCTTGCTGGTCGTTCTCGGCTGCTGGTGGCCAGTTGACCAGCAGTATCTGGATAGGGAAGCGAGCCGCGTACGGCTGAACAGCGCATTGGGCAACATGCTATCCGACAAGGTGGTGACGGCCCTGGTTCTTTGGCCAGGGGGAGCGGCGAGTCCAAGTTCGTCCGAATCTGCATTGGACCAGATACCGGCGCCAGATATTCTCGAGGGTCTCCCCCCGGAGGCGCGGGAAGAAGCGGCGAAGTGCGAATCGGTCGTCCAGCGCTTGTTCTTCGCCAGAGCGCACAGAAGAGGGCTTCGACTGCGCTGCCAGCACCCCTTGCTCACTTTTCGTCTCGACTTCGCACTGCCCGAAAGGAGGCTGGGAGCCGAAGTCATGGGCTGGGACTGGAGAACGGGTGCTTCCGGGGCAATCGAGCGGCGAGAGCGTCAGGAGCAACTCGAGCAGCACGGCTGGCAGATCCTCTTCTTCTCCGGCTCACAAGTCCTATCAGACGTGGACCGTTGCGTTGCCACTCTCGCCAAGGCCGTGCAGAGTCCCGCTGTTCCGGGCCAGCAGCCCCTTCCGACCAAGTACTCGCCCTTCCCGCGAAAGCCCTACACGTCGATCGGCGTCCACCGCCCAGCGGATCGCGGTACGCGAAGGCCGAAGCGCTAGGAGCGGCTTGAACGAAGGAACTTTGGTCGGCGGCAGGCTGTCAACTTGTGTTGACAAGCGGCGCAGCCCTGTGCTAAGTTTTAGAGAGCGAATAGAATACCTTTGGCCGTCTTATAGGAGGCGATTTGTACGGCTCTGTACCAACTGTTCCCAAGCGTATTGACGACTACCGACCGATCGTGGGCGACCAGCGAATCGACGAGATATTGGACCTGGCCCGTTCTCTCAAGGGAGCGCGGGTTCTGAATGTAAATGCTACTGCCTTTGGTGGCGGCGTAGCCGAGCTTCTTTCTACGCTGGTTCCTCTGATGAAAGATATGGGCATCGAAGCGGATTGGCAAGTCATCCGCGGCTCCGACGAGTTCTTCAACGTAACCAAGGCCATCCACAATACCCTGCAGGGAATGTATGTTCCCTGGACCCACGAGATGCGAGAAATCTGGCTAAGGTACAATGCCCTCAACGCCGAGCTGTTTGATGCAGACTATGATTTCGTCATAATTCACGATCCTCAGCCCGCCGGCATTCTCTACCTGTTGACACAGCAGTTGGGAACGCGGCCGGCCGGCAAATGGATTTGGCGCTGCCACATCGACCTAACCAACGCCCAATTGGATGTCTGGGACTTCCTCCGCCCGTACGTGGAGCTTTACGACGCCGCGATCTTCACCCTCCAAGGCTATGTGAAGTCGGACCTGAAAATGCCAATGGTGGCCATAGCGCCGCCGGCCATCGATCCCCTAAGTCCCAAAAACTCGGACATCTCGCGAGAGACCGTGGAGGAGATTCTCCGCCGGTACGGTGTGGACTCCAATCGGCCGATCCTGCTCCAGGTTTCCCGATTCGATCCCTGGAAAGATCCCATGGGTGTCATCGACGCCTACCGGCTGGTGAAGCGTGAGTTCCCCGCGGTTCAACTCGTCCTCATCGCTTCGATGGCTTCGGACGATCCAGAGGGCTGGTCCTACTACGAGCGGACCGTACGCCGGGCCGGGGAAGACTATGATATTCACATCTTGTCGAACCTAAACGGGGTGGGCAACATCGAGGTCAACGCCTTTCAGCGGGCGGCGGATGTGGTGATTCAGAAATCGCTCAGGGAGGGCTTCGGCCTGGTGGTATCGGAGGCCCTTTGGAAGGGTCGCCCGGTCGTAGCCGGCAACGTGGGCGGCATTCCCCTCCAGGTTATCAACGGTAGGACGGGATTTCTGGTGAGCGATGTTCCCGGTTGTGCAACTAAGTGTATCGAGCTCTTGAAACACCCGGGTGAGTCCGCCATCATGGGCAAGGCTGGCAGGGAGCACGTCCGGCAGAACTTTCTGTCTACCTCTTACTTGCGCCGCTACCTGATGCTGTTTCAGGACCTGAGCCGTGGACCGGGAGAAAAGGGTGATGTCATCTCAGATGCTTCAAGAGGAGCACCGGGAGAAGCTGATCGAGCTGAGCAAGGAAATGATGGGGGAGCGTTCCCTAATCCTTGCGAGCAATCGTGGTCCCGTCGAGTTTCGCCTCTCCGAAGATAATAGATTAAGACCCGAACGGGGAAGGGGCGGTGTTGTGACCGCCCTTTCTGCCATAAACCAGTACGTCCCCCTGACGTGGGTCGCGGCGGCTATGGGCGAGGGCGATCGCCAAGCCGCCCAGTCTGCGGAAGACGGCCGCATACGCAATCCCCTGCCCGGCCAGAAGCTAGACCTGCGGTTCGTCGTCCTGCCGAAGGCGGTCTATCATAAGTACTATAACGTCTTCTGCAATCCCTTGCTTTGGTTCCTTCAGCACTATATGTGGAACTCACCATCCACACCTAATATCAATGCCGGCACCTACGACGCCTGGAACAGCGGCTACGTTGCCGTGAACCACGCCTTCGCCGAGGCGGTAATCGCCGAAGCAGAACAGCGCGAGGCGCCGCCGTTCATTATGCTGCACGATTATCATCTTTATCTCGCCGCGGGGGAGATTCGGCAGCGGCTGCCGCGGGCGATCTTGCAGCATTTCACTCATATTCCCTGGCCTGCCCCTGCCTATTGGCAACTGCTGCCGAGGATAATGGCGAGAGCCATTTGTGAGAACCTCTGCGCCAACGACATCGTGGGAATGCAGACGGCCGCTTGCGTGCGGAACTTCCTCCACACCTGCGAGACCTACCTGCAGGATGCTGAAGTGGACTACCGGCTAGGAACGGTGTGGCGAGAAGGTCACCTCACGAGGGTCAAGGCATATCCGATTTCCATTGACGTCGAAGGACTACGCCGGACCATCGCCGGTTCGAGCGCCTTACGCCACCTAAAGGAATTGCGGCAGTTGTGCGGAGAAAAGACCGTCGTTCGTGTCGATCGGATGGAGCCGAGCAAGAACATCGTCCGCGGGTTCAAAGCCTACGAGACGCTTCTGGAACGTTTTCCCCAATATCGCGGCGCTGTGAAGTTTCTCGCCTTCCTAGTGCCCTCTCGCACGGACCTCAATCAATACCGTCGCTACAATGATGAGGTCTTCCGCTTGGCCGAGTCGATCAACAGTCGGTTTGGCAGTGAAACCTGGGAGCCGATCAAGGTCTTTTACGAGAATAACTATGTACAGGCTCTGGCAGGAATGCGTCTGGCCGATGTCCTGCTCGTGAATCCGGTGGTGGACGGTATGAATCTCGTGGCCAAAGAAGGACCCATAGCGAGCGACCGTAATCTGGTCCTCATCCTGGCCGAGCCAGCCGGCGCCTACGACCAGTTGAAGGAAGGCGTCTTGGCGGTTGCCCCCAGCGACATCGAGGGGACCACTCAAGCGCTACGAACCGCCCTCGAAATGCCCGGTGATGAAAGGAAAGCGCGTCTTGAGCTTCTCCGGCGCTCCATCGAACAGGAGGACCTCATAATGTGGCTCTACCACCAGCTAGAGGACCTCTCGAAGCTGGCGTAGGAAGCTATCAGTCCTTCCAAGAAGGACCATCAGCTTTCGGCCATCGCCGGACAAGCCAGGTGAGAAAGCGCTCGACGTCGGCGACCCCGTTGGCAAAGGCATCGGTCTCCTTGAACAGCAGTTCCGGCGACTCAGCGCTGACAACCGCGATGCTCAACGATTTCCCCGCTCCGACCTTGCGCCACCGGCGTAAAGCGGCAAAAGCATCCACGTCAGTCATGTCATCGCCCAAATACACGGCGGAACCAATCCCGTAATCCCCGAT
Source organism: Chloroflexota bacterium (assembly GCA_016190625.1). Lineage (GTDB taxonomy): Bacteria > Chloroflexota > Dehalococcoidia > JACPQF01 > JACPQF01 > JACPQF01. The sequence continues at coordinate 20,460 of JACPQF010000139.1, forward strand.
CAGCCGCATTACGGCCGTTCCCTTGTCTATTTCCACAGGTGGCCTGATCTCGACGACCATGCGGCCCTCGGTGACACGAAGACCCTCGCCGACTGCAACAGACCTTGCAGCCGCAAGAGCTACCTTCCGTGCGGTTTCACAGTTTGCTGCCTCGCGGTAGTGGATGGAGAGGGTTATCCCCTTATCTTCGATCTTGACTCCCGGCGAGTCGACCGTTGCCTGGAGACGGCGCAGCGCTTTCCTGATAGGTGCGCGAAATCCGGCGGCCGCCGCGTCGGTGACGACCCTTCTCCTCTCCCACCTCTCGATGCCGTGGTTCCCCATGTAGACTACTGACGGAAGGCCGACCATTCGTCGGGCCTCGCGAGCGGGACGGCCCGAGATCGCCGCCACGAGAGGGAGAAGCCGTGAAAGGACACGAAGCTGGCGGGCGCACCCGGGAGCCACCTTGGCAAGCTCGGGCGACGGCGCGATGGGGGCGATGGTACCGTCGACATCCACGATAAGGCCGAAAGGGCCATCGCGTATGACGTCTTCGACAGCGGCGAGGTGGTCAAAGAGGTACGGCTTCAAGGGTCACAAACCGAAGGGCGATGGGAGCGCTTTCCACCACCTGTTCTGCGTCTCCGCACCAACGCCATAGGAGCTCTTAGTCTGCGACTTTGCGGTCGGCCAAGGGCAGGCGGCAAAGCATATGGCGCAGTTGGTGGTGATCTGCTGGCGGTAGGCCTGGCACTTCGGTGCGTCCTCGAACCATGCTCGCTTGCCCGGGTTTCCCCACGGCCCTCTCGGCTCCCAGCAAGGTTCCTCCTCGAAGCTGAGTGCCTTCGCCGGGCAGGCCGCGGCGCAGATCTGGCAGCGGCGGCAGTGAGCCTGGAGGCCGAAGTCGATTGGCTTATCCAGGGCTAGGGGGAGGTCGGTTATCACGCTGTGCAGGCGCACAGCCGGTCCATAGTCGGGTGTGACCAGCTTGTTGAGTCGGCCAAGCTCGCCCAAGCCAGCGGACACGGCAAACGGTACCTGCAGCAGGATGTCGGCCCGGTCCGGAATGGCCACGTAGCCGAGAGCGCGAATGAATTGGGCGAGGGAGGCCACAAGAAGGGAGGACCGCGAGGCCGCCTGCAGCGATGCGGCCTCGCCGATGGCGCTGGGAGAGTGCGCCATGCCGACACGGGATATTTCAACGGCACAGGAGATTACCCACTGGCATCGCTCGGGGATAATCAGCTCGTCTTCTGTTTCCATGGGGCTTTCGATATCGGCGAAGGAGACTGGCTTCTTGTTGCAATGGGTGAGGACCCACTGTTTGCGTAGGGAGGTGATGCCGACTAGCGCGGCCCCAAAGAGACGCGCGCCCGATTTGACGACCCCTGCCGCCTCGTCGGGGGGGACAGAGTAGGGTTGGACGCCGAGAGCCTGAGGAACAACGAGAGATGGACCAACCGCCTTGGTCCATGAGAAGATACCCTGATTTGCGGCCCCGGACTGCGACAGTGTCTGGGCCGCCGACGCCAGGGCCCTATCCACCAAAGAGAACCCCGGCCGAGCGGCCCATCCCCGAATGTGCTCTTTTCGCAGGCTTTTCAGCCGATCGGCCTCGGCCTGACCTGCGTACCGAGCAAAGGCTGTGGCCGCGTTGTTCGCCGGATTGAACCGCGGCGTGCGGTCGAGATCGAACTCCGTGGTGGGGCGTTCCACCCGACGAAGGCTTTGGCTGGTCTCTCTGCCAGAGGTTGTCGTGATGATCATATTACGTCCCTCATCTTGCTCCGCGACATCCTAATTCATAGCAAGGCTAACACGCCACTCAACAGAACCACAGTCAACCTTCCCCGCTTCAACAACCGCTGAACGGCGTTCCTCTTGATTAACCGGCAGACAATCTAGATTCTCGAACGGTCTGAGGTGCACCGCGTCATCCAACTCCTGGCCTCATCCGGCGTCGACGAGGCGGAATCTCATCGCGATTGCTCCTCCAAGCGTGATAGCAGTCCCTGCTCAACCATGTCCAGTCTAGCATAGTTCGCTGTCTTTTCCCAACGCAAAGTGCCAGATGGAAGTCGCTGTAGGTCATATTGGTTGAAAGCTGTCTTCATTGAACGCTCAACGCGGTCGAGAACCTTCTGTGCCGTGCCATTGCCGCCCATGATTACAAGGGCCTGTAAGATGGGATGATAGTAGCTCCTCAATGGTGTTCGCAAGCCCCGCCCGAGGCGCCTTATTCTTTCGCCGTTGGATTCCACACTTACAACGGTTCCGATCTCTCCAACGATGACGCTAGAGGCGATTCTATTCCATTCTTCCAGTAGTTCCGCTGCCCTTTGCCTAAATTCAGTAATCTGCGTACCTCTATCGGCCAGTTGAGCAGCGCTGGCAAGGTCCTTATTCTTGAAAGCGCGTGCACCCCGATCCGCTAGCTCGTCAATGGTGCCCTCGATTTCCTCAAGTAGAATGTCAAGGGCGACAGTCACGTTTCTGGCCATTATCGCCATCTCCGATCTCGTAGCTATTTATCGCTGAAGCAAGGCTGTTCTTCTTCCAGACGACACTTTGTGTGAGAATTGGCGCGACATTTTAGATATGCCTTATCTTCCTCTTGCGGTTGGCGAACAGGTGCGTTTCATCGTGCCATGATACCATTGACACGGTTTACAGGACAGATGCGTTGTCACAAATCCAGATACGTTTCCAAGTGGACACGATCTTGTGCTTCCTGCGTGCCCTCAATCACAAGCTAGCACCTTGCCAATTTGATGCAGCGTCAGTTTGCCGCCTTTGAGCTTCTCCTCGACTTCCTCAAGAAAGCGAATAGTGCGGCGATCGTAGTACCTCTCGCCGCAGGTGCGGCAGACCGGAAGCGACATCGGCACAAAAACGATATCACTCCCGACCTTCAACTCCTCGTTCACCTCTCTGGCTTCGATATCATCGCCGTGGCATACCACGCATTTCATGCTCTCCTCCTTCGATAGTGTTCCCACCTGGCGGGGTCAGGTTCATAGACCGTCACGACCACGCTTCGGTCGTCGCCCTCATCGTAAGCGAACACGGCATGCAACGGTCGTCCTGCAGCAGTCATACCGAAAACGAGAACGCAAGGATAGGGTGCCGTGTTCGGATAGGATTCGATGACCTCCCCATTGCAGACAGCCTCATAGACCTCTTCATCGGTGACTGGACCTAGTTCCTCTTTTCTCATTTCCAGTCTTGCGTGGTTCGAGTAGAGGACCCTGTTTGAATCAAAACACCTGCGTATGGTCTCTGGCCAAATCACAAACCGTGATCCTTTCGCACCGTTGGCGCCAAGTACACGCAAGATTTCGCGGGTTGTCAATCATAGTCTACCACAGATCCTCAACCTGCCTCAGCAGACCGTAACTCCGAAGGGTCTCGGGAAGGGGCTTGCCAGTTTTCCGGTCCCAGCCCATCAGCGTGTAGTAGTTGTCCAGCATCCCTTCCCATTCGGGGGCGATGCTCTTCCCCTTGGCCGGGCCATCGGTCGGAACGGAACCGTAGCGCTCGGAGGGGGCCTCGACTTCCGGCGCTATTCCGTGTCGTACGTTGAAGGCGCGCAGCAGGTTCACGATTCTTTTCCCCACCCCATACGCTTCCTGCACGTCCATATCCCAGCCGGTGACCAGGTTCATGGCGTCGACGACGAGGCGCAATTCGGTCGCCATGCAAAACTTGCAGACGCCGGTGCAATCCTCGAACACCATTCTCCCCTTCGCCTTGGCCAGCACGGTCGACACGTCCGCTGCCGAGAATGGCTTTGGCTCCGTCAGCCCTATTTCCTCCAGCGCCGCCGATACGCCGTTCTCTATGGTGCCGGTATTCGATACGGCCGTATCGAGCATCTCGTACCACCGGGTCCGGTGGTCGTGCCCCCGCGGCGAAGCACCCTTCTTCGTATAGACGGCGCACTTTGCCGCCTCGCCACCAATCCATTGAGACGCTCTCATCACTCCTTCGGCCAGAAGGTTGCCAAAGCCATCTCTTCTGGCGATCTTTTGGAGCATGGTTCGGGCCGCTTCCACGTTCCCCCAGGTCATCTTGAGGCCGTCGGTCTGCTCCTCAGTAAAGAGGCCCTTCTCGAAGCACTCCATGACCCAGCCGATCACCCAACCGGCCTCGTTGTTCTCGAAGCCGAGACGGTCCGTCTCGTTGGCGAGAACGAAGGCACCGGTGGGATCTGTGTTCCCGATCACCGAGCCCCATGCGGCCCACTGCTCGTACTCCGGCTCCTCTCCGACGTAGCCGGCGTAGGGTCCCTTGGCGATGGTGATCATGTGGAGGTGATGGGTCCGGCAGGCCCAACAGGGGTGCAGCTTGACCTTGTTCTCGGTCCGGTAGTTTCGTGCCATGAAGGGCTCGCTGTCGGGGAAGACATTGGTCGTGTAGTTCTTGACCGGCAGCCAACCGGCTCTCGCCGCTCCGTTGTAGCCCATGCCGGTTCCCCAGTCCCATCTGTTGCGGCCGACCGGGTCTGCCCGGAGGGCATCGGCAATAGCGCTCCCGACGGTGGCGAGAGCGGCGGAGTTCGGGACCTTGACGCTACCCTTGCCCCGCACGACGGCGATGGCCTTGAGGCGCTTCGACCCCATCACCGCTCCCGAGCCGTTGTGGCCCGCCACGTGGCCTTTGTCGCCGGCGACCGCCGCGAACTTCACCAGGTTTTCCCCCGCCGGCCCGATGCTGAAGACGCTCACCTCCCGCTCGCTCTTCCCCAACTCCGCAGCGATGGCGTCCTGCGTCTCCCATGTGTCCTTGCCAGCCAGGTGGGCGGCATCTCTGAGCTCCGCCTTGCCATCGTCGATGAGGAGGTAGACCAACCTGTCAGAGGCGCTCTGGAAAACCACTAAATCATAGCCGTTCAGTCGCAGATAGGCGCCAAGAAACCCGTTGGCCTGCGTCGAGGTGGCGCCGTTGGTCATCGGACCCTTGGTGACGATGGAGATCGTGCCCGAGCCCATGATCTTCGTGCCGCCCAAAGGACCGGAGCCGATTATCAGCCGGTTCCCGGGATCGGACCATTCCACACCGGGTGGAACCTCCTCGTATAGGATCTTGGCGCCGAGGCCGGTGCCGCCGACGAACATTCGCATGGTGTCGGCATCGATAGTCTCTGTCGCAATTTCCCCGTTGCCAAGGTCTACACGAAGAACCCTGCCCTCGTAGCCGCGATCGCCGCTTCCTTTCATCGACCGACCTCCTATTTGTTTTGTCTTACCTAACCCGGTGGGACCTACATGCGCTCGATTCTAGGGCTTCTATAGAGACCGCGTGCGGGCATGGAGGTCTATTATCATGTCGAAGGCATTCTAGCTCACCAGCCGACTCGCGTCAAGCTGGATTTTGCCTCGGGATATGGTTTGGCCTCCCGTGGGTGGTACGGCTCGCTGGCAACGCGGGAATCCGAACCGCATCGCTATCCCCAGCGTGGGCTACCACAGGTCCTCCAATTGCTTCTTCAGCCCGTATCGGCGCAAGGTATCCGGAAGGGGTTTACCTGTTTTCCGGTCCCATCCCATCAGTTGATAGTAGTTGTCCAGCATTCTGTCCCACTCGACGGCAATGTTTTTCCCTTTGGCAGGGCCGTCGCTGGGGACGGAGCCGTAGCGAGAAGATGGCGCTTCGCCGTCGCCGGATACGCCGTGTCTGATGTTGAAGGCCCGAAGAAGGTTGACGATTCTCTTTCCCACCGCCATCGCCTCGTCGACGTTCATGTCCCAGCCGGTCACGGCATTGACGGCCTCGACCACGGGCCGCAGCTCGGTTCGGGTGCAGAAACGGCATACTCCCAGACAGTCCTCGAACACCATCCTGCCTTTCGTGCCGGCGACCAGCGTCGATACCTGCTGCCCGGAGAAGCCGTCGCCCTCCTTGAGGCCGATTTCCTCCGGCTTGACGGGAGGGCCTGCCTCGATGGTGCCGGTGTTGGAGACGCTGGTGTCGAGCATCTCGAACCATCTGCCCCGGTGATCGTGCCCCCGGGGCGTGTTGCCTTTCTTGGTGTAAATGGCGAGATTTGCGGCCTCTCCGCCGATCCACTGGGAGGCCCTCATCACGCCTTCGGCCAGGAGGTTGCCGAAGCCATCTCTATTAGCGATCTTTCGGAGCATGGCTCTGGTCGCTTCGACGTTGCCCCAATTCATCTTGAGGCCGTCGGTCTGCTCCTCGGTGAAGAGCCCTTTCTCGAAGCAATCCATGACCCAACCGATGAGCCAGCCGGCCTCGTTGTTCTCTAGCCCGAGCCGGTCGGTCTCATTGGCAAGCACCAGCGCTCCGTTGAGATCCGTGTTGCCTATCACCGATCCCCAGGCCGCCCATTGCTCGTATTCGGGCTCCTCGCCAACGAAGCCGGCGTAGGGGCCGTCAGGAACGGTCAGCATGTGCAGATGCTTCATCTGGCAGGCCCAACAGGGGTGAGGCTTAATCGCAAATCGGGAGCGGTAGTTTACGGCCATGAATGACTCGTGCTCGGGGAACACGTTCGTGGTGTAGTTCTTCACAGGAAGCCAGCCGCCCGCTTCCGCCCCGCTGTAAATCATGCCAGTTCCGTAGTCGTAGAACCGCCTCGACGCCGGGTCCGCCTTGATGGCTTCGACGATGCGCTCGGCAACGCCCGCGAGAGCCTCTGGTTGCTGGACCTGAACGTTGCTTTTGCCCCTAATCGCGACAATGGCCTTGAGCTTCTTGGAACCCATCACCGCTCCGGTGCCGTTATGGCCGGCCACGTGTCCCTTGTCCCCGGCAATCGCGGCAAACCTCACCATGTTCTCCCCGGCGGGACCGATACCGAATACGCTCACCTGCTTGGTAGCCTTCCCCACCTCGGCCGCAATGGCGTCCTGGATGTCCCAGGTGTCCTTGCCCTTCAGATGGGAAGCGTCTCGCAGTTCGGCCAGACCGTCGTGGAGGTTGAGGTAGACCAGCTTGTCGGCTGCGCCCTGAATGACGATAGCGTCGTACCCGTTGAATCGCAGGTAGGCGCCAAGGTAGCCGTTGGCCTGGCTGGACGTTGCACCGTTGGTCATCGGGCCTTTGGTGACAACTGAGATCGTGCCCGAGCCCATGATGCGCGTTCCGCCCAGAGGGCCGGAGGCGACGATCAGACGGTTAGCCGGGTCGGACCATTCGACGCCTGGTGGCACTTCGTCGTAGAGTATCTTCGCTCCCAGGCCGGTTCCCCCCACGAACTTGCGCAAAGTGCTAGCGTCGATCATCTCTTCGGCGATCTGTCCCAAAGTCAGGTCCACACGAAGGATCTTTCCTTGAAAGCCGGGCTGGCTACTTTCTGTCATTTGCTGTCCTCCTCGAACAACGCGCGACGGGCGACCGCGAAAACCGGGATGGCGTTCTCCTGTCGCCCATTATAGCACGAGTGCCGGGCAAAGCGTAACCCTTAGATCCGGGCTTGGCACGATGCATGCGAACTTCCTCATGGTTACGCGTTATACCCTGATCGGACATGTGACCGATCAAACCTGGAGGAGCACAATGGAGTTGAACCTGCGGCTGCGAGCGGCAGCCGCGAAGCTGGCTGCTCTCGTGGCAGTCGGTCTACTAGTAGCTATTGTGATCGCGCCTGCGTCGGCTGGCGAGCGTGCCTCGGCTGGTGACTTGGGCGCATCATTTCGACGATATCAGCAGGCCCCGTTGCCTGGCTGGGTGAAGTACCAGTGGCTTAGCTGGTACGCGGTGGGCATGTCGATCAATGAAGAGTACCTAAAATCCCAGATTGATTACATAGCAGAGAACCTTGCCGATCTCGGGCCCTGGCATATCCTCGTGGACGCAGGATGGTACGTATCGGAGGGCCGGCCCGACGCCGACTGGCGGAACGTGGACGCGGCAAAGTTCCCCTCTGGCCTGCGCGCTCTAGTCGACTATGCCCACTCCCGCGGCATCAGGGTGGTGCTTTATCTGGCGCTGCCCTACCTCGACGATTCGCCGACCCCGGGCAACTGGCTTGGGCTACGCGGGATCATCGATAGCCATCCGGACTGGCTCATACCACTTGGCCGAGGTAGCAACGGCGATGGCTATCTGCTCGACTTCGGCAAGCAGCAAGTGCGAGAATACTTTGCGGTCGTGCTGCACGATTTTCTGGCGGAATACGATGTCGACGGAATAAAGGTTGACGGGTTTGGGGATGCGGATAGAGAGGTAAAGGCGGCGATCGAGAGGGGGCTTTTTACCGAAGAGGACGCGCCATCTCTCCAGTCAGCCGAGATATTCGAGTTTATTCACGAGACCGCTGTCTCGATCAAGTCAGACGTGTACATCGAAGCTGGTTGGTTTCCGCCTGTATCGGCGCGGAGCCATGTGCATACCGTTCGTTATGGCGATGAGTATCCTGCCTTTGAATACCCCTATCCGAGTGGTGGTCTGCGCCAGCACGTGGATTACTCGCTGATCCAGCGATCGCAACTCGGGGAGCGACCGAACATCGGTGCGATCTGGGGCGATTCCAACGAGGTCTCCATTGGCTACCAGTGGCTGGAGGCGGGCCTGGCCCTTTCCTCGCAGGTGGTTCTGGGTTTTGATCTCCCCTCCATGAGCCCGGAAGTTCTAAGCGGCTATCGATCCCGCCTGGCGCAGTATAATGCTTTTCAAGCGGAGCCGCGGGTGGGCGGAGGGAGCGATCCCGATACCTTCGTCAGCGTGACGAATGGCACCGCCTACGTGGGAGTTATCAATCGGGATGCGACGAAAAAGATAAAAACGGTGGACCTGGCAGCCTATGGGCTGAACCCACATCTAAGCTACCTCGTCTACGACGTGATCTCCGATTCCTTCTTCCGGGCTTCCGGCTCCCTCTCGTTTGAGGTTCAGCCGGGCCGATTTCGGTTGTTCTTCCTGCGCGACGAGGTAGGCGTCGTGTGGACCAACGCCTCCTTCGAGCAGACGTTCGTCCCCGGTCGGATGACCATAGCGCTCAAGGGACCGGCTTCTCTAACTGGGTTTGTGGATATCCACACGCCGCCATTTGCGGGAGTCTTCCTGGACGGCGTGCAGCTCACCGCCGACCAGTACCGGTTCGACAGCGTGAACAACGTGCTAACGTTGGTGTTTGGTTTTGACGGACCGAGAGAGGTGCGGATAGTCTACTAGGCAAAACGACCACATGCAATGGTATGGGCTGCGCATTACCTTGCCCACTGTGGTTCAATATCTCCGTAGGGGCGAATCCTTCCGCCGAAGGATTCGCCCAAACGACGGTTGAAGGTGCACACAGCCGTGGAGGTCGACGAGCGCTCATGCCAGCCCAGCGGTGGCGTTTAGCAGGAGCACGGCAAAGGCTGTGGCGACGTCCTCGATTTCGTTGGCCAGAACCATTCTCGTCAGTTCGTGCCACTCGACGTGATCGATCTCGATGAACTCGTAAGGCTCCGGCGAATGCTCGGTCTCTGTCAGGCGGCGCGCCACGAAGATATGAACGACGGTGTTGGAGCGCGCCGGGCTGGCGTAGAAGTGGCCTAGGTAGGTCATTTCGTCCGCTAGCAAGCCAGCTTCTTCCCGGAGCTCCCGTCTGGCGGACTCCTCAAGCGATTCGCCTCTGGCGGTCCCACCGCCGGGAAGCTCGTAGATCGCTTTGCCGATGGGATAACGGTATTGACGAACTAGAACGGCGCGGTTGTCCTCGGTCAGCGGCAGGACCGCCACGGCGTCTCCGCCCTTGAGAACAATGTAATCGGTTTGCTGGCCATTGGGTAGCTCGACGACGTCCTCGTAGACTCTCACCCGTCTCTTGGTGTAGGCCAAGGTGGAACTCACGGTTTTCCATTTCTTCATAGTGAGCGTGGTGCTTTCTATATGTTTGATTTGTCCCGATTGTCGCATATTAGAGGAGAAAAGCCAAGAATGGCATGCTTCTTGCGCGCTGCCAAAGAATGGCATCTCGTGGCTGACGTTTGGGCGAGGCGCGTGTTTAATGGGCAATGATCCGCTCGCTCGCAAGGGCACTCGTCACGCTTGGTGTCATCGCCCACGTGGTTTTGCCCATCCCGCCCCATAGGGTGGCCTAGAAAGAAAGGAGCGCAAGATGCCGAGGGTCAATCTCGATTCCCTGCCCTACAGCACGGGAAAGAAGACGAGGCTGCACAGAATCCTCTTTGACAACGGGCCGGGCAATGGCCTGGCCATGATTCTGCCCATCGACCACGGGCTGGAGCACGGTCCCGTGGATTTTTTTGCCAATCCAGAGTCGGTGGATCCCCGGTGGGAGTTGCGGCTGGCCAAAGAAGGTGAATATTCGGCCATAGTCTTTCACTATGGCGTTGCCGAAAAATACATGCATCAATTTGCCGGCGAGGTTCCGCTGATCCTCAAAGTCAACGGAAAGACCAGTATTCCCCCCGATTTGGAAGCGTTCTCGCCTCAGACTGCCACGGTCGAGGATGCGGTCCGCCTGGGGGCGGATGCCATCGGCTACACCCTCTACGTCGGGTCTCCCTTGCAGGGGGAGGACTTCCGCCAGTTTCAGATGGTCCGGCGGGAGGCAGACCGCTATAGTATGCCGATCATCGTTTGGGCGTATCCACGAGGGAAATACATCGAGGAAAAAGGAGGCCGGGACTCGCTGTACGCCATCGAGTATGCCGCGCGGACGGCGGTCGAGCTCGGCGCCGATGTGGTCAAGCTGAATGTTCCCGTCTTCGACGCGGAGAAGATGAAGCTTCTACCAAAGCCCTATGACACGATGCGTCTCAGCATGCGTGACGCCATTGCGAGGCTCGTCACCGCGGCGGCCGGCATACCGGTGCTCATTTCCGGCGGCGGGCGAATGAGCGATCAAGATCTCCTCGACCGGGCTTGGGCGTCCATAGAAGCGGGAGCCAGCGGACTGATCTTTGGCCGCAACATGTTTCAGCGGTCGCTCGATGAGGCTATCAGCATCTCGAACCGCATCAAGGAGATGATGAGGCAGACGCCGCGCTCGAGGGGCAAGACCCGAAGAGCAGCCTAAGCAACTGTCAGCAACCAGTCCTTCCAAGAGGGACCATCAGCCATTGCCAAGTCATCGGCAAGCCGCTACAATGGGCTAAGAAGGTCGGAATGAGGTGCCCGATGGCAGAAGACAAGATCGTTCTCGCGGGGATGATGTTTTACGGCTATCATGGTGTTTCCCCAGCGGAAAAGGAACTGGGACAGCGCTTTGTCGTGGATGTCGAGCTGAGCATGGACCTGACGCCTGGCGGGTCATCCGATGATCTCAGCAAGACGGTAAACTACTCTGCGGTGTACAAAGTCGTCAAGAAAGCCGTAGAGGGTCCGACACTGAGCCTTATTGAGGCGGTTGCCGAGAGAATCGCCAGGGATGTACTTTCCCAATTTCAGGTCGAGCAGGTGAGGGTGACCGTCAAAAAGCCCGAGGTGCCGATCAAAGGCAGCGTGCTTTCATACGTGGCCGTGGAGATCGTTCGAGCGCCGTAGCCTTCTCTGCAGACATAGGTCTCCAAGAGAGATGGTGAAAAGACGAAGAGGGGAAAAGGTGGGTGGCCCCATCCTTTTCCCCTCATGCTCATTTTCATGAAATGCCGAACGAACCTTCAGCGTTTGACGACTACCAACTCGGGTTCCTCCTGTTTCTTGGGCGGGTGCTTGGAAAGGTCGTAGCGCTCATCGTCGTGCAGGGTGGCCACCCAGCGGTAGTCCTTGGCGAAAATGGGGTCCATTACCTCTGCCAGTTGCTTGCTGTAACAATCCAAATGGCAGGTTAGCTCGGGATCGCAGATTATCGATTCGGCCCCGGGGTGAGTTGGGTAGGCATCGAACTTCCTCACCAGCGTGCGCAACGCCTTCGGATGGTCGATGATCGGACACGGCCGCAGCAGATTGCGTCCGTATGGCGCGCCTTTTTGCAGCGCCTGGAAGAAGTCAGAAGCGAGGGCGTCCATCAGCGTGGAGGTCTTGACGTTGTGCGTGGCGAAGTGCATGAAAATGCAGGGCTCTATATCTCCATAGTTGTTGATGTGGAGATAGCGGCGCCCGCCGGCCAGGCAGCCTTCGCTCAGCGGCCCGTCATTGTAGAAATCGGCGGAGAGCAGAGGCTTCGTGTTGCGGATTCGCTCGATGCCTTGACGCAGCAGATTTCGGTCCTCCGGCGTGGGCATGAGCCCCGGCTCCGGATTCATCCCGACCGGCATGTAGAGGAAGTACCAGCCCCAGCCTGCGCCCTTCTCGATCATCAGGTCGGCGAACTCGTCGCTCACCACTTGTTGAACGTTGTCATGGGTTACAGTCACGGAGTAGCCGAAGAGGGCCTTCTCAGCTCGCAAGTTCTCCATGGCCGCAATCGCCCGATCGAACCCGCCTTTACCCCGTCGCCAATCGGTGACTTCTTGAAAGCCCTCGATGCTGACGCAGGGCAGGAGGTTGCCCAGTGAAACGATCTTCTTGGCTTTTTCCCGATCCAATGTGTGCCCGCTCGTATAGAATTGGATGGCACAGTCGGAGAACTTTGCGGCGGTGGGGAAGAGATCCTCCCAGATCAGCGGCTCGCCGCCCAAGATGACGAAGAACTTGGTCCCAAGGTCGCGGGCCTCTGAGAGGGTCCGCCATACTATATCGGTCGGCAGGTCGTCTTTACGGGAGTAGTTGCCAGAGTAGCAGCCGCGGCAGCGGAGCGGGCAGCGTTGGGTAGGTGTTAGGAGAACCAGAGCGGGCGGATGAACTTTTCGCCCGTTGGCGGCAACATGCTTCACCCGCATGTCGTGCCCGATCATGGACATGATCATGTTTGCCAGGAACTTGCGTCGCTGGTTCGGATGGGTTTCCCGCGCCAATCGCTTTAGCAGCAGCGACCCCGCTTTTCCCGGAGCGAAATAGCTCTCAATCCAATCGGCGATCATTCTTTGGGCGGGCCAGTTAGCATAACGACGGATCAGGCGGGCAATCCATAGGTAGATCTGGTCATTGGTGCCCAGCCAGCCGAGGAACTGACCGAGGAGAAAGACCGTAACGCGGCGCTTGGCCCCGGATTTCAGCCGGCGGACACGCGTCCCGATTCCGTCGTGTAGTCGCGTGTTGGCTGATGGCTGACTGTCAGAGAAACCAAGGTCAGCCGTTCTGGCCCGCCTCTCAGAGTTGCTATCGGTGCCATTGCGCCTCTCCTGAGTCTCTTCCTTTTCGGCTTGCCTTTCCAAAGCTGCGTTGGTCATCATCACCCTCCTCAGAAGATTAGTTGCCCAACCACCGCCTCTCATCCAACCCGTGCTGCTTGTCCCACCCGTTCCACCGCTGCGCCGCTGCGCGACGATGGTCAGGCGAAGAGCTGGCGCGCCTGCTGAAGGCGCGAAATTCCCTCGGTTAGACCTGGGGGAGGTCTGGATCGGATTCCGGCTGCCAGTCTTATTATCGAGGGACCGCTGATGTTGCAGAGTGTCTTCATTGCCATCGCTCCGAGCAAGGCATTACGCTAGTCCGCGAGTCGGCGGTCTGCGTCTCTTGCGGCGAAAGCATCCTCTCGCGTTTAGGCAATCCAGCTTGAAGCTGGCGGCGAGTATCTGGAAATGCATGGAGTTGGGCCTCGGCTTCCCGCCGTCGAGTCTCCCGGCGAGAGGCATCCGCCTGCAACCTTCTGGTTGATTATAGCACATCAAGTCAAGATAGTATATGTTGGATTGGGGAAGTTCTGCTGACATCTTCCGAAAACGGCTATGAGTTGGTCGGTCGGCATCTCGGATTGCGGCCGGCTCTACCAGCCGCCGCCGTAGCTCCGCGCCACGACAGGCAGGAAAACCTTGTACCATTCGGCGGTGGTCGAGGCCGACCGGCTGATGACCGGATTCACGCCATCATCGATCGTCGCGATGTTGGTGATGAGCTCGCTGCTCGCCGAGCGCGTCGCTACCAGCACTCCGAAGGTCACCGTCACCCGCTGTCCTGCCCCGATTGACCCCTGCCAGCGCAGTTGCCTTGAGTCCTCATAGTAGGAGACCGTCCCGCCTGTCACTGCCACCGTAGCCGGCAGTAACGTCGTGGACACCGGTATGGTATCCGTCATGCGAGCGCTCACCGCGGGTCCGCTGCCGCTGTTTACCATGACCACGTCATAGGTTAGCGGAGCGCCAGTCCTAGCGGAAGACACATTCACCGATTTGGTGGAAGTCGATAGGTCGGGAACCACCGCCGTTATGACGTTGGAGGCGGTCACGACACCACCGGCGCCATCGGCGATTATCGCCGAGTTGGTGATGAGCTGCCCGCTAGCAACGCCCGGGTTGAGGAGCGCCACGAAGGTGACGGTAACGGATTGGCTGGCCGTTACGGACCCACTCCAGCGCACCCGGGCGGCATCCTCGGCGACCGCGCCAGCGGTAGCGGAGGATGAGCCGGACACTAGACTCAATTGAGCGGGCAACGTATCGGTCATGGCGCTGCTAACGTCGCCTGCCCCCGTGTTGGACAAGACCACGGTATAGGTGAACGTCTGGTTCGGGGCCACGTAGGCAAGGCTGGACGTCTTCCGCGAGCCAGAGAGGTTCGCCGCACTGGGGCTGCCGGTGATGGTCCAGCTACTGAAGTGGTCCGTGTAGATCGTAATGGTCTTCGCCTCCTTGTTTTGGACGACGTTTGGCACCCTTCGCCAGTTGCCCGCCGCGGCATCCCAGTAGCTGCCCATGACCTCGTCCTCCTGTATTCCGAGGGCCTCGAGCTGAGCGTTTGTGTAGTGGAGGATCACGGCGATATTCTGGCGGAAGCGACTTATGGTCGCCCCGTCGCCGTCCACGGCCAGTAGATCGTAGGCCAGGCCGATGGGCCGGGCCAAGGCGTTGGCGGCGATGTTGCCGCGAGGCATCGCTCGCACGGTAACCAGGCCAGTGGAGGCCAGAGCGCCAGCGGGAATCCTGACCTCGGTCCCGTCACTGAGCAGGAGCACCTGCATGGCCGATGCCTCAAAGGTCGCCGACGCCGACTCCGGCATGGCGATGGGAGTGGAAGAGAGCGCCAAATCCAGAGCATTCGATCCGGCCGCCACGCGTATTCTGTATAGCGGACTCTGATACAGCACCGAGCCGGCCTCGCGCACTGCCTGGAAGGTCCAGGTGTCGTCGGCGGTCACCGACAACGAATAGGTGCCGTCGGAGGCGATGTCGGCCTGAGCCTGGGCGCCGCCGGCCGAATAGGCCCTCACCATGCCGGAAGAAACGGGCTCTCCTTGCAGGCTTACGGTGCCAAGGATGTTCGCCGACGGGTACTGGAATCGCACGTCGACGCTCGTCGTGCTGGCGCCGTCGACCTGGACCACCACGGCGGGCGGCGGCAGATAGCCCCGGTCGGCCGGAGCGTAGGCATTCACGCTGTATCTTCCGGGTGGCACTGTCATGGTGTACACCCCGTTGGCATCGGAGTCGGCGCCGAAAGGCGTCCGCTCCCGCGCCGACGGGCTGGCGTCTCTGGCCTCGACCCTTACGCCGCCGAGCCTCACCGCGCCGCCGGAGCCGGGAGCGGTGATGACGCCCTGAATCCGCCCGCTGGCCTGCGCCAGAGCGAAGTCGAACGTGGAGGTTACCACGCCCGTAGTCGAGACTACGTTGCTAGTAAGGGGAGCGAGAACGTAGCCGGTCGAGGCATCCACCGAAGCGTTCATGTACCACGTGCCTGAAGGCACCCTGAGGCTGTACTCGCCGGTCGCGGGGTCCACCTGCGTCGAGGCGTTCCCGTTAGCGCTGCTGGCAAACACGCCTACCCTAAGGCCAGTCACCGGCGTTTCCGCATAAACCAGGCTTCCCCTTATCCAGTGTTCTATGGCCGTTGCCGTCAGATCGACTGCCGCTGAGGCGCCGGGAGCCACGGTTATGCCTGGCCGGCTAGCGACGGTGTACTCCGAGCCGGAGGGCAATTGAACGTCTATTGTATAGGTATCGGCGGGCAATCGCATGGTGAACGTGCCGCCGACGACGGCGACGCCGTTCTTGCGCGCCCCGCCAGCGGAGGTGGCGGTGGCGAAGCCGTTTATGCTCGTCAATAGGTTCGACCCGGCATCCACTATCGACCCCTTGATCTCGGACTCGGCGGCGGTGAGGCCAATAGTGACTTCGCGCCGGGTCTCCCCTTCGCCGACTTCAACCCGGGCCGGCGAGTTGCTCCGCATGTAGCGGGAGCCAGCGGCCGGAGAAGCGTTGATCTCCCAGGTTCCCGAGACGACGTTGAGGTTGAACACGCCGTCGTCGATAGACGTAGTAGACGACCACCTCAGCTCACCTTCGCCGGAGCCACGCAGCCATCCTATCACTTCGATGCCGGACACACCCGCACCGTTGGCATCGACCACGTAGCCGGTAACCCGCGAGTTCCTGCTGCGGACCGCGATCGTGCCGAGGTCGCGGGTCTCGCCGGGGCCGAGCACGACGCGTTCGACGCGCGGCGCGGCGAGCGAGGTATCGCCCAGCCAGATATCCACGTTGTAGGAACCGGGCGCCAGTTGGATGGAGAAGGCGCCATCGGCGTCCAGGGGCTGACTGTTGCCCAGTCCGGCCCCGGTGTGGAAGCCCACCCGCGCCGTTCCCGGCGGCGTCCCGTCCTCTTTGGCCAGTTGTCCGCTCACGGTCGACGGCGCATCGGTGACGGTGAAGTTCAGCATCCTGGTGATCTCCTGCCCGGTATCCGGGAAGGCCACCCTCACTGACGGCTGGTCGTAGATCCAGCTACTAGCCGGATTCTCCTTGAGCGTCACCATCCAGGCACCGGGACCTAAGTTGATCCGGTAGCGCCCCTGGCCATCGACGGCGCCGCTGGCCGTGCCTGCGCCATCCGTGCGGCTGGCTGATATCGTGGCATCCGTTACGGCTGTTCCCGAAGAGCGGACGACGCTGCCCTCCAGATGCATGGGAGCTGAACCGAAGACGACAGCCTCCGTACCGGTGCTACCTGCCTGAATGGTCACGAGCTTCGCCGCCGGGGGCGCCAGGTCGGGAGCATCGGACGGCGGCGTGGCTTTCAGCCAGTAATCACCTGCCGCCAGCAAGCCAAAGGCGAATCGGCCCAGGCCATCGGAGGTCGTGGAGTTGGCGACTGCCGGGTTATCCTTCGATTGAAGTACTACACGGGCATTCCGCACGGTCAGGGTGACTCCCTCGGAGGACCTGACCGCCTGTCCGGCGAGATTAGGCGCCGTGAGGGGCATGGTGTAATAGTTCGTGCGGGAGAGGTCCACGGTAACTGCCCGTGGCGTAGACCGGAAGTAGTTGCTCACGGGCGATTCGGCCTCCAGCAGATAGCTCCCGGCGGCGAGGTTGCCGAAGCTGAAGTAGCCGGTGTCGTTGGATACCGCCCGCGCCTGGGTCCGCCAGTCGGCACTGTGGATAGTCACACGGCTGCCGGCCACGGGAGTTGCGCCTGCGGGATCGAACACCGTGCCGGCGACACTGGCCCCGGTGAGAGCGATGGCGGCGGGTGAAGCCACACCTGAAACGATGCCTGCGTTAACGGTGACGGGGACTTGCTGCGATCTTCCGTACGGCAGGCCGCTGCCGGCAAGCGGATAGGCCTCCAGAACGTAGGAGCCGTTCGGCACCAGTCCGAGCTTGAAGTAGCCATTGTCGTCGGTCCTGGCGTCCGTCGAGACCGTATAGTCGCGAGAATGCAGGCTGACCACCGTGCGGGAAACAGGGGACGAGCCATCGGGTGTCGTCACCGTGCCGGTGATAATAGGATTCGTCAGAGTGATAACGCTTCGCTCGACCGGTATGCCGTTGTAGGGGACGGCGACCTCCAAAGAATCGGCGTAGGGAGAACCCGCCGGTGGATGAGCCCGCAGGTAGTAGGTGGTCACCGCCAGGCCGTCGAAGGAGAACGATCCGTCGGCCGGAGTGGTAGTCGAGAAGGAAGACGAGCGGTCGCGCGTGTACATCTCTACCATGCTGCCGCTAACGTGCGTGGCAGTTGGGTCGTTCACTTCACCGCTGAAATCCGGTGGGCGCGTGGTGGCGCTAATCAATTGGGCTCGGGCAACGGTGTTGGCGCCGCCCAGTCCACTGGCGGTCAAGGTTACGGTGTAGACGCCGACGCTGCTATAGGTATGGTACGGGCTGGCGAGCGTGCTGGTGGACCCATCGCCGAAGTTCCAGAGATAGGAACTCACCTCGCCGCTCGACCGGTTGACGAAGCCCACCCTCAGCGGGCGATAGCCGCTGGTCGGGCTGGCGGTGAAATCCGCCGTGGCCGGTTCATAGACGGTTACGTAGCCGACACGCGTGGCCGAGTCGCTCCCACCAGGTCCCACAACCGTCAAGGTAACGGAGTAGGTTCCAGCCGTGGTGAAAGTGTGGACCGGGCTAGCTTCAGTGCTGGTTATCCCATCGCCAAAGTTCCACGACGAGTCGGAATAGCCGGCTGATTGGTTCGTGAACGTGACAGCGAGCGGGCGAACTCCGCTGGTTGGGCTGCCGGCGAAGGCGGCGGCTACAGGCTCGTACACTCTGATATAGGCGGCGCGGGTGAAAGTGTCGCTTCCCAGCGAGCCTGAGACCACCAGGGTGACGGTGTAGGCGCCGGCCGAGGTATAAGCGTGAACGGGGTTGGCCAGGCTGCTATTCGCGCCGTCGCCGAAGTCCCACTGCTGCGAACTGACCTCCCCAATGGATTGATTGTTGAAGGCAACGATCAGCGGCCTCAATCCAGCGACAGGGGTAGCGATGAAGTTGGCCACCGGTGGCAGTCCACCTTGGTACAGGGTCACGCTGATCGTCTCCGAGGTGGAAAGGCCAGGAGTGCCAGAGTCGTAGACGCGGATCGTCACGGTATAGTCGCCAGGGGGCAGTCCAGGGGCAGGCGTCCACGAGAAGACGCCAGTGGCGCTGATGATGCGAGCCCCAGCCGGGGCGCCGGCATCCAGGCCAAACGTGAGAGCATTAGGTGGATAATCGGGATCGGTGGCGGTGACGGTGAAGGTCAGCGTCGAGCCAACTGCGACGGCCTTGTTGCCGATCGGGTTCAGCTCGGGCGGCCGGTTGGCCTCATTCACCGTAATGACGACCGCCTCGGAGGCGGACAAAACTGGCGTTCCATTGTCCCTGACACGAACGGTGACGGTATAGACGCCGGGACCTTGAGCCTCGGTCGGGGTCCAATTGAAAACGCCGGAGGCGCCGTCAATGCTGGCGCCGGAAGGAGCGCCGGTGTCAAGACTGAAGGTGAGCGTGTTGGCAGGAACGTCCGGATCGGTCGCCCGGGCGGTGAAGGTCAGCAGGGAGCCTTCGTCCACCGCCTTGCTCCCGATAGGCGTAAGCGCTGGCGACCGGTTGACCTCGTTGACGATGACCAGCACAGTCAGGCTGGCCGAATTCGGAAGCGGCCCTTTGTCGCTTGCCCTGACGACGATGCTGTAGGCGCCGGGACCTTGAGCCTCGGTTGGTGTCCAGGTGAAAAGTCCACTGGAGTCATTTATGCTGGCGCCGGCCGGATAGCCGGGGTCCAGGCTGAAGATAATCGGATTGGCCGTATTGTCGGGATCGCTGGCCTCGGCAGTGAAAGTCAGGAGCGACTCTTCGTTAACCATCTTCGTGCCAATGGGCGATATCACGGGAGGACGGTTGCTAGTGGGCGTGGGGGTGAACGTCGCGGTCGGCGTCGGACTCGCAGTGGAGGTTGGCGTTGCGGTACTAGTTGAGGAGGCCGTTGCCGTCGAAGTGTTCGCAGGCGTGTTAGTGGCAGTGGCGGTCGACGTAGCGGTGGCAGTTGCCGTTGGACTCGCGGTTTCAGTTGCCGTAGGCGATGGCGTATGGGTAGGCGTGTTGGTCGGCGCGTAGGTCTCTGTCGGCGTTGGCGAAGGCGTGCTGGTAGACGTGGCAGTGCCAGTTGGTGTAGCCGTATCGGTAGGCGTGCTGGTAGGCGTGGCAGTGCTGGTCGGCGTTGGCGAAGGCGTGCTGGTAGACGTAGCAGTGCTAGTTGGTGTAGCCGTATCGGTAGGCGTGCTGGTCGGCGTGGCAGTGCCCGTCGGCGTTGGCGAAGGCGTGCTAGTAGACGTGGCAGTGCCAGTTGGCGTTGGCGAAGGCGTGCTGGTAG
>JACPQF010000140.1 GCA_016190625.1 Chloroflexota bacterium
AGCAGGTCTGGCAAACTATTCAGACCTCCTAGTGGGGACAGAATTCGCGGGTCTCTGCATATTGCCAGTTTTCGGCTGCATTTCTAGAAAGGGATGCTGTACTACATGGAGAAAGGAATGCCTGCCGGCCCCGCCCCCAAAGATTGCGGAAAAAGATTGGTTCTTGGCCTTCTCTCTCCCTTAGGGAGAGGGCTAGGGTGAGGGCGAAAGTCGCTCTGCCTCAACCACGAGAAAGAAGGAAGACACAAATGCAAACTTACTACGACCCAAAGGACCTCGCCCATTTCGCCAACGTGGGCGATTATCGGGGCGATCTGTTCGAAGCCTTTATGAAGTGGTACTCTTCCGTTTTCGTCGACGGAGCACTGGAGCGACGAGAGAAGTGCCTAATAGCCCTCGCCGTGGCCCACGCCGTCCAGTGCCCCTACTGCATCGACGCCTATACGCAGGAGTCCCTCGAGGCAGGATCCAACATGGAGCAGATCACCGAGGCGATCCACGTAGCGGCGGCCATCCGCGGTGGCGCCTCCCTAGTTCACGGCGTCCAGGCGCGCAACGTCGCCGAACGGCTGAGCATGTAGGAGTGTGGCGTGAACGAGTTCGACCTCAAGCTGCGGGAAAGCGGCGAATGGCCCCTGCGATCCGACCGCCTCGACACCCTCCAGCTCAACCTTGGGCGGCGCTGTAATCAGACCTGCCGGCACTGCCACGTGGAGGCTGGCCCCACCCGGGGCGAGACGATAGCGCGCCGCGATCTCGACGGCGTTCTGGAAGTTCTCCGGCATTCGCCGATCGGCGCTCTGGACCTCACGGGAGGGGCGCCCGAGTTGCACCCCGACTTCGAGTACCTGGTGAGCGAGGCCAGGGCTCTGGGGCGGCGGGTTATCGACCGCTGCAACCTTACCGTTCTCCTCGAGCCCGGCAGGGAGCATCTCCTATCCTTTTTTTGCGACCACCGGGTCGAGCTGGTCGCCTCTCTTCCTTACTTCCTCGCCGAGAACGTCGACCGCCAGCGAGGGGTTGGAGTGTTTGCCAAGAGCATCCATGTTCTGCGTCTCCTCAACGCCGTAGGCTACGGCGTAGAGGGAAGCGGCTTGCAATTGGATCTCATGTTCAATCCGGGCGGGGCCTTCCTGCCAGGTTTTCAGGCTAGCCTGGAGCGGCAGTTCCGCTCCGAGCTGGGGCGCCGGCACGGCGTGGTCTTTTCCCGTCTCCTCACCCTGACCAACATGCCTTTGGGTCGCTTCGGAGAGTTCCTCCGCCGGTCCGGCAACGAGGAGTCCTACTGGCAGAAGCTGCGCTCCTGTTTCAACCCGGCGACGGTGCCGAACCTGATGTGCCGCCGGCTGCTGAGCGTCGGTAGAGGGGGCAGGCTGTACGATTGTGACTTCAATCAGATGCTCGACCTGGAGGTGAACGTCGGCTTACCCCAGAGCGTCGAAGGCTTCGACTACGACGAGCTGGCGAGGCGTTCCATCGTCACGGCCGCGCACTGCTTCGGCTGCACTGCCGGCAGCGGCTCGAGTTGCGGCGGTTCCCTGGCCTAGCTAGCCTTCGCCAGATCGCTCCCATCTGCCATCCCTGCGACGAGCCTCTACAACGAGCGCTGCGCCTGAATCGAATTCTCGGTCCAGGTGGGGCAAAGTATTCACTCTCGCGTCGCGATAGGCGTAGCGCTTTAGGGAGATGCCATTGGATAGTTGCGCTGGGATTCCCTTGGGCTTGGGCGTGAGAGCGTAAGTCATCTCAACTTGCTTTCCTCTGTGACCTGGCATATTATCCTGTACATGGGAGAGACCTCGATCCGCGGCATGCCAGCGCGCCTGCTTTTCTGTTGCGTACCCTGTCTCAGCAGAACTATTGTTCGCCGCATCGCGATATGGTAGAAGGCGGTGAGTTGATTTTAGCTGCGGGCAGGGAGAGATCTTCTGAAAGGAGCCAACTCGGGTCGTATCCGACTTGACGAAATGATCGGCCATACAGGCAATGAGCAAATGGGCTTCAGTTTTGACCCGCCTGAATACCCGTCGACTTCAAGCCGCCACGGTTCGCCTCGTGCCGGGCTTTCGCTCGCCGCTGCTACGGAGCTTCGTGGTGCACCGGTTCGTGAGGCAGTGCGAGGTCTCGCCAGGGGATTCTTGGGCCAGAGAGTGCGTGGGGTTTTCGCCGACATGTTCTCACTGGAGCAATGCAGCCAGTCGGCAGACGTGAGGCCAGACTCGGTGCCGCTCCGCGCGGCTTGGAATCTAGTCTCGATATGGCTAACTGCGCGAATCAGCGGTCAATGTTCTACCCGCTGCGGATTTCACGAAGCGGAGTCATGGTTTCGTGGTGGCACTCACGATGCTGAGCCACGCTTGTCTTCACAAGTGTTCCCCGAAAACCTATCGGAAGCAGAGCGCTTACTCGGATCGCTTAGTTTTGCACCCGAGTTCCTGGGTTTGCTGCCGTATATTCTGGAGGAGCACGGGCCCGGGAGTCGCGCATCGGTCATGAAAGACCCGGCAACTGCGGCTGCCCGTGCGGCAAAAAGAGAGAGCGGCGTATTCTACACGCCTTCGGATGTCGCGGACTATGTGGTGGAGCATGTCCGCCAGCTTTTTGCCGGAAACTTCGTCACAGCCGCAGCTCTTGACCCGGCTTGCGGCACGGGCGTTTTTCTGCTGGCGATGCTGCGAGCAGCTGGCCGGCAGCAGCTAGATGGTTTCTCTCCGCTCGACTACGTCACGTCTTGTCTTCACGGCTTGGATGTGAGCGGACATGCTCTTGACGCCGCCGCGTTTCTGCTGCTGAAAGAGTGTGTCACTGAGCTGCAATCGCGCAGCCTCAGCCCACTGGCGGCGTGGCAATCCATCCGGCGTAACCTTGTGGAGGTGGACGCGCTTTCCGTGGACGCAGCCCTACATGATGATAACGGTTGCCCGCGCGACATGTTTGCCGCGCGGCTGCCACTACTGCGCGAGGTATTTCCAGACGACCGGGATGGTTTTGACATCCTGATCGGAAACCCTCCGTACGCATCGCTAGGCAAGCGGGTAGGTTACTATGCGTTGACGCTTCGCTTCTCCTCTCTTAGGGGCGTCAAGGCTAGTCCGCGTGTGAGTATGTTTCCGCTATTTGTGGAAATGATGTGGCAATTCACCAAGCCAGGTTTCAGCACAGCGGCTTTGGTTACGCCGCTATCAATCGCGTTTCACCGCGGGTTGCAGTATGAGCGCTGCCGACACGCAATGAGTAGGAACGGAGGACACTGGCAATTTGCTTTCTTCGACCGCGAGCCCCATGCCCTATTCGGTGAAGAGGTCAAGACGCGTAATGCGATCCTATTTCGCTGGGAGAGACTGGGAACGCCGAAGCGTGGAGAGGCCGCGAACATCGAAACTGGACCGCTACGAAAATGGACCAGCCGCACGAGAGCCAGTCTTTTCCAGAACATTGGTTTTACGCCGTTGGGCTCGGTCGATATCAGCTTTGGTATTCCCAAGCTGGCTGCCACAACTCAGGCGGATGCGCTCCTGGCGTTGATACGCCGTCGAGATCGCTTGCCGTCGCTCGCACTTCGAATAAGTACCTGTACGCCTACCGAGGCCTTGATTGCTGCAGGTGCGCCACAGGTGTTTGTTGGTGGCACAGCTTACAATTTCCTGAATGTCTATCGGCCGACGGCCCTCATGCCGAATGAGCAAGGTGCACCACTGAGCGAGAGCGTGGTGCACCGCCTGGAGTTCAACACAGAGGGGGAAGCGAGTGCTGCCTTTGCCATTCTAAGCAGCCGATTGGCGTTCTGGATGTGGCATGTGCTGGGTGACGGATTTCACGTTGGAGGCTGGCTAATTCAGACAATTCCGTTCTGCAAGGATTCCTTCTCCAAGGCTGACTTCGATTTGCTTTCGGATGTCGGCAACGTGTTATGGCACAAACTTCAAGATCATCGATTTGTTAGTTTGAACCGAGGCAGGCAGACCATCGGCTTTCGCCCGCTGGCCTGCGATGAGGAGAGAGAAGCAATCGACACCGTGCTATCAAGGGCGGCTGGCCTGGATGACCGATTTTTAGCTGAGCTGCGGAGGTTCGTCAAGGAAAATGCCGTTGTGGACTCGGCGGACGAACGGCGGTATCATGTAACGCAACGCTTCAGCGAAAACTTCAGTCTATGAACAGGCAACCTACGAAGGCCCAAAAAGAGAAGAGCAAGTTAACCAAGGAAGAGTGGCGCGAATTCACCAAGAGGGTCTGGCACATCGCAAACACATCCGACCCAAATCACCCGGCAGTGTTCCCCGTGGAGATTCCTCGACGCCTTATCAAGCTGTTTTCGTTCCACGGAGATACAGTGCTCGATCCTTTTGGCGGCACGGGAACTACAGCGGTCGTCGCTGCTGATCTGGGGAGGCGGGCTGTTTGTATCGAACAGAACCCCGACTATGCCAGAATCATCCGCGATCGTTGCCATAACCTGATATATGGAACGGAACATGTGCAGGTGATTATCGGTGACAGTCGCAACATGGAACTGTTGACCGCGAACTCCATCGGCTTGGTCGTAACAAGCCCACCGTATTGGAACAAGGCTGACTACGGCAGTACCACCGAAAACTTGGGAAACGAGCCGGTTTACACTCGTTTCATGCAGGGAATTCGTCCCGTCTTTGAAGAGTGTTTCCGAGTGCTGATGCCGGGTCGGAAGCTCTGTCTGGTGACGGCGAACGTGAATCAGCACACAGATTATGGATTGCTTGCTTTCCCGCTCGCTGTGGATTTCATTTGCCTACTGCGTGACATAGGCTTCGTCCTGGTGAACGAAATCATATGGTCAAAGGACGGAACCGGCGGGAAGTGGGGATCACACGGCAAACAGCGCCCTATCTTTGGCAGCTACCCTTACCCGCCCAATTTCCTATTCAAGAATGTCCACGAGCACATTGTGATTGTGGCCAAACCGCCAGAGAAAAAGGTCAACGGAAAAACGGTCGTTTCTTACGACTACCTACTGGGCCGGGCCTAGGTCTCCAACCCTTAGCCAAGCGTAAGGGAGGCCAATTATGTTCTACAATCAACCGCTTGCCCACCGGTTCGGAACCGCGCTCGCCAGTGACATTGAGAATGGGCGATGGACTCGGATTGAGATTGCGGTCGCGTGGGTGCGCCGCTCTGGGATGCAATACTTGGAGGATCCTTTCAAGAAGTTTCTTGGTCGTGGTGGCTCCGCGCAAGTCGCCGTTGGTGTGGACATCGAGAACACATCTTTTGAAGGATTGAGAGACCTCCTATCATTGCGAGCCGCCGGAGATATCCAAACTTACATCCACCACAACGAGGCCGACACAACCTTTCATCCCAAGGTTTACCTACTCCGCAACGAAATCGATGCCCGTTTGATCGTCGCCTCGAACAATCTGACGGGCGCAGGCCTCTTCGTGAATAAAGAAGCAGGTCTCCGACTCGACGCGCCGATAACTGATCCGCTGATTCGGGACGCACGGACAGCATTGGCGACTTGGCGTGATCCAGAAACCGGCCTCGCCAAGCCACTTGATGCCACATTGCTCGATGACCTGGTTCGCCTGGGTTATGTCTTTCCGGAGCACGAACTGCAAGAGCACCGGAGAGCCAGCAAGGTGCGGTCGACAGCAAAACCCTCCACGGCGGCCCAAGCCCTCTTTAAGGCACTTAGATACGCAGCACCACCTGTGCCTCGCGGACTGATCCCTACGCAGCAGGTGCCGGGAACCGTCTTGCTGATGCGCGTGCGGCGTGCGTCGGAAACGGTTCGACGCACGCAGGTTCAGATTCCCATCAGGGTGGTCCGAACGAGATTCTTTGCTGAAATCGATGCCCTGGTGAGCGCTCACGATGGGCGCAGTCATCCTTTGATTCAGGCAAGCGCCCGCGGCGGGCTTAACACGGTGAAGATCGAGGTTCCTGAAATCGAACCGATGGCTGACCCGGTATTGCGTCTCGAACGAACGGCCACCGCAATCTTCTACCAGGCCTTCGACGCAATGTCCATCTTGGGTACTCCGATTCGGCAGGCGCTGTTAAACGGATTTGAGATGTCGCCGCCCACGAGCTTCCGTTCCGTTGGCGATTTGGAAAAAGCGACGTGGTGGAGGTTCATCTAGTTTGAATATCGATCATGTGAACTTACTCGCCATTGAAACATCCTGTGACGAGACGGCGGCGGCGGTAGTGGAGGATGGCCGCCTGATTCATTCTAGCCTCATCGCCTCTCAGGTGGACATCCACGCCCGCTATGGCGGCGTGGTGCCCGAGGTCGCCTCTCGCCAGCACATGCTGTCCATCATCCCAATCGTCGAGGGAGCCTTGCGCGAGGCAGGGGTCGATTGGCCTGGCATCACGGCCATCGGCGTGACACGCGGTCCCGGTTTGGCCGGGTCCCTGCTCGTAGGCGTGAACGCGGCCAAGGCTCTCGCCCTCGCCAGAAATTTACCCCTGGTAGGCGTCAACCATCTGGAGGGGCATATCTACGCCAACTGGCTGATAGACAGGGAGGAGGGCAAGGGCAATGAGGAGCTCCTGGCCGCTCACGCCGAGCCCGTATTCCCCCTGGTTTGCCTCATCGTCAGCGGCGGGCACACCGACCTCATCCTGATGAAGGGCCACCTGCAGTATCAACTGCTCGGCAGCACCCGGGACGACGCCGCCGGCGAGGCCTTCGACAAAGTGGCTCGCCTGCTGGGCCTCGGTTATCCCGGCGGCCCTGCCATCCAGCGGGTGGCCGCCGGAGGCGATCCCAAGGCCTACAAGCTGCCCAGAGCCTGGCTCAAGGACACCCTGGACTTCAGCTTCAGTGGCCTGAAGACGGCCGTCCTGCGGATCGTCGAGGGAGCTGGCAAGGAAGCGGATGGCAAAGCGGGCGTAGGACGGCCAGACCTCGACGTGGCGGGTCTGGCGGCATCCTTTCAGGAGGCCGTAGTCGACGTGCTCACGACCAAGACCGTGGCCGCTGCCAGAAAGTATCGAGCGAGGCAGATCCTCCTGGCCGGGGGCGTCGCCGCCAACCGCGCCCTGCGCGAGCGCATCGCCGCCGTCCTTCCAAAGGAAGGACCGCTCCCCGTGCACGTTCCCCGCCCCATCCACTGCACCGACAACGCTGCCATGATCGCCAGCGCCGCCTATTATCGCTTCCTCACCGGCAAGACCGACGGCTTCGACATGGACGTAGTGGCCAATCTCCGCCTGGTCTGAATCCTTGGGATCGTGAAAGAGCGAAGCCGTCAACCGATCAGTCGCGCCAGCACCCCTATGGCCAGCACGATCTGGACGGCGGCCAGCAGGCGATCTAGGCCCTCGCCGGGACCAAGGAAGCCCCCTTTGCCAAAAAGCCGCCAGCCGCCGTCCACCAGGGCGAAGGCCGAAAGGACGACCAACCCGACGATCGTCGTCGCCGAGGCCACCCTCGCTCCTGCCAGAACTTGGAGAAGAAAGGCGGCCGCCCCCAGCAAGAGCAGGGTTAGGAATAGCGCCAGCCAATTGCGCGAAAAGTCTGGGTTAGATCCCCGTTCATCTTGATAGTTCATTCACCCCTCGGTCCGGGCAAGGCCCTAATGAGAAATAGCAGGACAAGGCCACCGACAAAGCCACCGATATGGGCCCAAAAGGCTACGCCAGACGCTTGCTCAGTCGCGGCCGAGAATACTTGAATCACGAACCAAACAAGGATGAGGACCAGAGCAGAGATGCGGGTGAAAGTCACGAAGGGGGGGATAACCAGCAGGGTGCGGACGCGCGAACGGGGGAAGAGGATCAGATAGGCCGCCAGCACTCCGGCTATAGCGCCGCTGGCTCCGACGCTCGGCGTCGGCGATGGACCGGACGCCGCGATGTGCGTGAAATCGGCGATAAGGCCGGCGGCGAGATAGAAGAAGAGGAAGGTGAAGTGCCCAAGCCTGTCCTCCACGTTGTCGCCGAAGATCCACAGGAAGAGCATGTTGGCGCCGATGTGGAGGAAGCCGCCGTGAATGAACATCGCGGTCAAGAGCGTGAGGTAGATGGGCTGCGGCGAAGCCGGGGGCAGATCCCGTCCTGTCACGATCTCGCGGGGGACCACGCCAAAGGCGCTCACGAAGCTTTCCAACGCCGGCGCCGTTAGCGAGAGCTCATAGGCGAAGACAACAATGTTTACGGCGATGAGGGCGACGACCATAAACGGAAAGGTTCGTCGCGGCCGGTCGGGCGCATCGGATATGGGTATCACCCGCTATCTCCTCTGGTTGTCCAGCTACATTGGTCAGTGCTCCGGTGGTTCATCATCGATCGGAAGCCGTTCTGGATACTAATCGGCGGCGCCGTGCTGGTCTACGGAGTAGCGGGGACGAAACTCCCTGAGCCGCTTCATCTCATCACGCTGGACGTAAGACTTCCGGTCTCCAGGGCGACGGTAGGTTCTGATGTCTCCTCGCTTTGCATACTTATAGATCGTGGCCCGTTTCATCCCAAATTCCTGCTCTGCCTCGTCTATCGTGATCATCTGGCTATCGCTGCCCATTGCTATCCTCAACCTCCTCGCACATATTATGCCGCAGAACTCGGGCAGAGTCAATACGATCATCACCATGAAGATGTGATCGTCTATACTAGTTGACAATCATATATAACTATGTTAACATGCTTGGTATCAAGCGAGAAACTGGACACGCAGCCGCCAATGGAGCGCTTCGCGCCGTGGCTAACAGCCCACTAAACATTTGCGCGGGAGAGTACTATAATATGCTCATGCAGAGTATTGGAATACACGCACCTTATGGCGATGATAGCAGGGCGAGCTCGGCAGGCCCGGCTGGCGGCATGCGAGCGATCGAGAATGGCTTTCCATTCGAGATACTTGCCGATATCTCAGAGCTCGAGAGTTGGCGCAAGGAAATACATCGCCCAGTCTACCACATGCACAAATGGTGGGCCCAGCGTTTGGGATCGGTCTTCAGAGCGTGCGTGCTGGCCTGTTTCGCCCCCGAGCACGCTGACATCCTCAAGCGCTACTACGAATCCTCTCGTCTGCCCCAGCCGGTTGTATTCGACCCGTTTATGGGGAGCGGCACAACTCTTGGCGAGGCTCTCAAGCTCGGATGCAGAGTAATAGGTCGAGATATCAACCCCGTGTCGTTTACGGCCGTTGGAACCGCGCTGCGAGGCTATGACCGTGCTCAGGTTGTACGGACGTTTCATGACATCGAGGTGGACACGGCTGACCAGATCAGGTCATATTACAAGGCACGGCTCGCAACGGGAGAGGACGTCGACGTCCTCTACTACTTTTGGGTGCGGCTGGTGACCTGCCCTGATTGCGGCAACAGGGTGAGGCTGTTCAGGAGATATATCTTTGCCCAACACGCTTATGCAGCGAAACATCCTCAGGCGAGGGCACTTTGCCCCAATTGTGGAGATATCGTGCTGCTCCGGTTCGATGATAGGACTACAAAATGTTTTAGATGTTCCACCTCCTTCGATCCTCAGTCCGGGCCAGCGAAAGGGGCATCGGCGATTTGCACGGGCTGCTCCCGCCATTTCCAATTGCCCGGACTGTGCGTGAATCGGGGTCTCCAACGGACTTTGAGATGTACGCCAAGCTCGTTTTGTTGCCCAACGGGGACAAGCGATACCTACCGGTTGATGATTTCGATAGGACGCTATATGCGAAGGCGTCCGCCAATCTCCCGGAGTATTGGCATATCGTCCCGACAGTATCCCTCAAACCCGGATACAATACAAACCAGATGATGAACTACGGGTATACTCATTGGCACCAAATGTTCAACAATCGGCAGTTGCTCAGCCTGGCTATCCTGGCTCAGCGAACTCAACAAATTAATGACCATTCGCTTAGGAGTTTGTTCGCTATCTTGCTCTCAGGCTGCCTGGAATTTAACAACATGTTCTGTTCCTACAAGGGAGAGGGGACCGGCGCTGTTCGGCATATGTTCGCCCACCATATTCTCAAGCCCGAAAGGACCCCACTGGAAGCTAATCTGTGGGGTACGCCGAGAAGCTCCGGCGCGTTTTCGACGCTATTCGAAAACAGGATTCTTAGAGCCATCGATTATAAGCAGCACCCGTTTGAGATACGGGTGACGAAAGACGGTGGGAAGATCTCTGGAGTAAAAGTTCATGGACTGAGCGATCCACTAGACGCCAGGATCGAGCAGACTTACGAAGCATTCGTGTCAACCGGAGCGCACGCTTACCTCTCGTGCGGAGACTCCGGGAAAACGGAGCTACCTGGTTCCTGCGTTGACGCCGTGATCACGGATCCCCCGTTCTTTGACAACGTTCACTACTCCGAACTGGCTGATTTCTTCTATGTTTGGCAGCGGCAAATCTTGCGAGACAGCGAATGCCATGAGAGGGACTCAACGCGCAGTAACGATGAGGTACAGAGCACAAGCGTCGATACTTTCACCAAGAACCTCACCAGGGTGCTGACAGAGTGCGCCCGGGTCCTCAAGTCTGACGGCGTCCTTGCCTTCACCTACCATCACTCCAGAACAGAAGGATGGGCAGCCCTGCTGGACGCCGTAGCCAAGGCAGGGTTCACTCTGGTCGCGAGCCATCCGGTCAAGGCAGAGATGGCGGTAGGCGTGCCCAAGACGCAGGCCAAGGAGCCAATCGACCTGGACATTGTCCTAGTAGGCCGCAAGAGCGAGTCAGTGCGGCGTGCCGTGGATCAGTCGCTGGAGCTGAATGAATTACGCTGCCGTGCGCAGGAACAAGTTGATCGCCTCAACGGTGCAGGTCGTTTCCTAAGCAAGAACGATGTCCGCGTAGTTGTTATGGGGCAAGTCTTGGTCTGTGTGTCAACGCGGGTACCACCTGCCAAGGGAGGCCAATGGTTTCATGATGCTGAGGGCGAGTTCGAGCAGATAATTGAGAAACTGTGGCGGGGACAGAATGTAACTGGCGTTCAGCAGCCCCGCTTATTCTAGAAGAGTTCGTAGACATTAAAGGGATATACGTCGCCTTGGGGTTTGGTTTTAGTTAGGCTCCGCGCGTGGCGAAGACCGAGAGAACCCGGCGAATCAAGGGTGTCCTCGGTTACGAAGGCATTTCTATATCGTAGTTCTGTCCTCGTCAACGGATTAGGAAATCTGTACATCTTCCTTGTTCTGACGAACGCATCGCCGTAGCTCCCAAATCCGCCTTCTGACGCATTGGCATGGGAAGCCGAGAGCGCGAAATCGCGGTTCAAGAAGCTTCCATCAACGACCACGACAGCCACGCCCGTGGCCAATAGCGGATTCCCTTGAACCGATTCATAAAGAACAAAGGCGTAGTAACAGCGAACGATCCGACTTCCAAGGTAGACCTGGCCACAAGGAATGCAGCTATTGAAATCCATGTCGGTGCGGCAGGGCGCCAGAGAGGCATCATGAGACCTAGGACGCCGATTCTCAAGTGATTTCGCCTCTAACCCTTCATCAATGCCGTCTTTCGTCACTGAGAAGTCAGGATGGGAATTGCGACCTAAGGGGAGAGCCGCGAGCTCAGGTTCCAGGCTCTCCCGAATCCAGTCCTGAACGAAGTATTCCTTGTCCTGAGGGCTGCTCCTCCGCATGATAGCGGTTCCGCTCGCGATTCGAGTCGCCAGCTTTACAAACATTAGTGGGCCGAGTGTGGTCACTGTTTGCCCTCTGTATTGATTTCTGTGCCAAGTATGGCGTGCCGAACCTTCTAATTCAAGAGTTGGAGGGGCGCCTTGATCGCGCGGTTGGGACAGCTGTGGGATGGGTTGGTTGCCACAACTGAAAGGCATCCCCGCCAACGGCAGCAGTTGAGGCACAACAGGGTCGCAGGCCAGCAGACTGAAGACTCGCGTAGATATGCTATAATCTGAATATATTCAGACTAGCGGATGGACACAGGGAGATGGGGTAAGACGGTGGCGAGCAGCGCGGCGGACCTCAAGGATCCTCGGTTGGCCGAGATCGTCAATAGACTGGTGGAGGCGCTTCACCCCGAGAGGGTCTATCTATTTGGCTCGCGTGCTCGTGGGGAGGCAACCCCTGAAAGCGACTACGATGTGCTCGTTGTGGTTACGGAGTTAATGGAGCAACCGTTCCTTCTAGAGCGGCAAGCCTATCGTGTACTTTTGGGCCTGGCGACCCCCGTCGACGTTGTGGTGATGAGCCGTGAGCGCTTCGAAAAGCGTCGTGCTGTGTCTGCCTCATTGCCCGCCACGGTAGAGCGCGAAGGGCGGCTGCTCTATGCTGCTTGAGCGCGGCGAGGAGACTAGGGATTGGGTCGGCAAAGCACAGCAGGACTTGAGGGCTGCTCAGCTTCTGGCTACCAGTGACCCTCCCCTCGTCGAGACAGCCCTCTATCACTGCCAACAGTCAGCAGAAAAGGCCATGAAAGCCTATTTGGTATGGTGCGACCGCCCATTTCCGCCAACGCATAACCTGGTTACGCTCCTTACCTTCTGCATCGCGGATGAGCCAGGGTTCGATATCCTGACAGATGCGGCTGCCACCTTGACCCCCTACGCAGTAGCTTTCCGCTATCCGGGGGAAGCCACGTCCCCAACCTCTGCGCAGTGCGAAGAGGCTATGCAAGACGCCGGACAGGTTCTTGTCTTCGTCCTGGACCATTTGCCGCCAGAGGTTAGAGGTTAGCTGAGGTGCGAAGGCGGGAGGCCAGGCAGACGCCATCGCTCGCCCATCCTCTTTCGCGTCATTCGCGCCGTTTCGCGCGTTCGTGGTCCAAACATTCCTATTCTTCGGCAGGTTGGGTGATGACCGAGTAGCACTGCTCGACGATGCCGCGACGCATGAGGTGGTCGGCCTCCAGCAGCTTTTCTAGTAGGGGATGCGCCGGCTGCGTCTTGGCCAGCATCTCTCTCACCTGCCGCATGATGTCCAGGGTCTTGTTGAAGGCCATCATGACGTCGCCGTCGCTGAGGTCGACCTTGTTCATTACCTTCTCGAAGGAAGAGCCGTGGCACCAGGCGTGGACGATGCCGCTGAAGTAGACGTTGTAGCCGGTGGAAATGCGCAGCGCATTTTCGGCCTCGGCAGCGAAGACCTTCTGCTGCAGCGCGTCGAGCCGGCTGCGAACGGCCTTGATCTTGTTCGATAGCGAGAAGGCGTTGGCGAACTCGAGGTCGCGGTCGTAGGCGAACCAAGAGAATACCTCGGCCACATCGGCCGGCGAGCAATTGGATAGCAGACCCTGTTCCAGCATCTCGCAGATGATGAGCGAGTTCGTGTCGAACACGTCCCGCAGGCTCTGGGCCTTGGACGTGGGCACGCCGTCCCGCAGATAGCCGAACCCCGCGAGAACGGTGGCGATGCCGTGCAGGAGCTTGGTCATTCGTGTCTTCTGCACCATTAGCAGCTTGTCGTACTGCCTCTGGATCTCGTCCCGCTTGCTCACCAGAACCTCGATGGCCCGGATGTTCTTCTTGTGCTCGGATTGGCGCAAGCACTGGTGGCAGGGATGCTTCTCCACGGCCTTCTCCAACTGTCGGAGCTTTTCGGCTGCCCGGTGGGAGCGCTCGACCGTGGCCCGAATCAGGCCGCTGGCCGCTCTCTCCTTCTCCTGATGGTAGGATTCGGCCCAGGCCTTCACATCGGGCAAGTTCAGGGCCATGAACTGGTCTCTCAGCGCCGCGTATTCGTCCGGGCTGAGAACCTCGCCAATGTTCTCCACTTTTCCGCCGGCTGCCATCAGGGTCTCGGGAAGCTCCAGCCGGGGCCTCCCTTCCGGAACATAGTCCAGCAAGCCGTAGTCATATAGAGGCTCGAGCGTCTCGCCAAAGATGAAGTAGCCGATGCCGCTGCTGGGTCCGTTCTTGCCCACGTAAACGCCCCAATCCAGCTTGTCGCTATACACCAGCTCGCCGCCAGTAAACGAGCGCAGGGCCGTGCGCAGCCCCTCCCGATCCAAGGCCTTCCAGGGGCGCTGGCTCAGGCTGTCCCGCAAGCGCGCCTCGGCCAGCGCCGCCTTGCGCACCTCGCCCTTGGCGTGGAGATGGTCCCGCAGCAGGTCCTGGTAGCTGGGCAGCTCGTCTTCAATGCCGGTGAGGCAGCCTCTGGTCATCGCCTCGATCTGCGTCGCGTGCTCGGCGCTCTGTCTCTCCAGCTCGCGCAGGTCGCCGGCCAACTGGAACTCGAGCAGGCTGTTGTTCATCAGATTGAGCACCCTGTCGCCGGCCGGCGGGTCCCACAGGTTGAGGACGCTGTTGTAGCGGGTGGCAAAGGCGGAGGCTATGGGATGCATCTTGCCGGTGGCCACCGCGACGACCTCCTCGAAGGCGACCCAGGGGCTGTAGGGGACGACCACGTGGCCCTCCACGTCGATTCCCCGCCGACCAGCGCGCCCGGCCAGTTGCAGGTATTCGTTGGGAATGAGCATTCGTTTGACCTCGCCGTCGAACTTCGTCATCCGGCCCACCACCACGCTGCGAGCGGGCATGTTTATTCCCAGAGAAAGGGTGTCGGTGGCGAATACCACGTCCATCAGGCCCTTGTTGAATAGCTCCTCGACCAGTTGCTTCAAAATGGGCAGCAGGCCGGCGTGGTGGAACCCCAGGCCGCGGCGCACGAAGCTGGCCATCATCTGGACCTGACCCAGATTGCGGTCCTCTTCCGGCAGGCGGCTGAGATAGGTGCTCAGAATGTCGTCGATCTCCTGTCGCACGGCGGGATCGGCGGCGGCCCTCAGATGAAGCGGTAAACAGGAGGCTGCCGACTCCTCGGTGTCGCGGCGGCTGAACATGAAGTAGATGGCGGGCAGCATGTCCTGGCGGCTCAGCACCTCCACAACTTCTTTGGGATCGGGCTCCCGGCGGGGCTTGGTGCTGCCGGCGGGCATGCCGCTGCGACCGCCGTCCTTTCGGCGGAAGGACCAGCGGACCATGCGGGCGCGCCTGGTCTCTCCGCCGACGCCGGCAAAGTGCGCTACCTGGCGGCCGTCGCTTTCCAATATCAGGTTGAGGGCGCCGTCAAGAAAGTAGTAATGGCGCAGGGGAACAGCGCGCTGGAAATGCTTGACCAACTGGATGGGGCGGTGGGTCTTGGAGATCCAGGCCGCTACCTCGTCGGCGTTGGCGATAGTAGCCGACAGACAGGCCAGGCGGACGTGCTTGGGGCTGCAGATAATCGCCTCTTCCCAGGTGGTGCCCCTCTCCGTGTCGGCCAGATAGTGGATCTCGTCGAAGATGACGTGGCCCACGTCGTCCAGCTCCCAGGGTGTCTGGATCAGCATGTTGCGAAGAACCTCGGTAGTCATCACCAGGATGCGTCCGCGCGGGTTCTCCACCACATCGCCCGTCATCAGGCCCACCGCCTGGCCGTACTGTGTGCGTAGATCGCGGAACTTCTGGTTCGATAGGGCCTTGATGGGAGTAGTGTACATGGTGCGCAGGCCCTGCATCTGGTCGACGAAGACGGCGTGCTCGGCCACTACCGTCTTGCCCGTTCCCGTGGGCGCCGCCACCATGACCGAGCTGCCTTTGGTCATGTGTTCGATCGCTTCCTTCTGGAAGTCGTCGAGCTCGAATGGGTATTGCTTGAGAAAACCTTCCAAATTCCTTTTATTCACCAACCTCTGCTACGCGGGCGCTGGATAGAAAAACACCGGGCCTGATGAGCCCGGTTGTGTGCGCAAATCCTATTCATCCCAAACCAATTATAGCATTTTTTGGTCCAAACCGCAATTTTGACTGGAAAACCCTTGACAAGGCGTTGGGCCTATGCTACTATACCGCTGACAACTTAATAGCTAGGCTCTTATCCAGAGAGGTGGAGGGAGACGGCCCTGTGAAGCCCGGCAACCCATCGAGGAGCGAGGTCCTAAAGAGGTAAAAGCCTCTCGGGTCCCGAGTTCCAAGGAAGGGTGCCAATTCCGGCAGAGAACTCTGCAAGATGAGAGGACAGCATCCGAGCGAACCTCTTCATGCAGCAGAAGAGGTTTTTTGTTTCTGCTCTCTCAGAACTCCGCTAGTCTGATTAGCACGGCACTGCTTTGGAGGCATCGGAGCCAAGCGGAAGGAGTCCCTCACCCTATCCCTCTCCCGTCTCCTTCCGTCCTTCTGCGGAAGGAGACGGGAGAGGGTTAGGGTGAGGGCGACCCGGCGCACGGATGTTTTCGGAGCGGACAGGTCCAAGGAGCCCGTTCAGATGTTGATATCGCCCTATGGGCTTGGCTGAAGCTATCATCATGAGGCTGCAGCCTATTGGCGCTCACGCAAAGGAGGCTACAGATGTCATACGTTAAAGGCCTGCGCTGCCGGGAATGCGGTAAGGATTACCCCGAGCAACCCGTTCACGTTTGCGAGTTTTGTTTTGGCCCGTTGGAGGTGACCTACGACTACGAGGCCATCAGGCGGGATATATCCCGGGAGAAGATCGCCCAGGGCCCGCCGACGATGTGGCGATATCGCGACCTGCTTCCCGTGAGCAGCGAGAAGGTTGTCGACCTCGGCACCGGCTTCACCCCTCTGGTGCGCGCCGACAATCTGGCCAGGATCCTCGGCCTCGAGGAGCTCTACCTCAAGAATGACTGTGTTAATCCCAGCTACTCCTTCAAGGATAGAGTAGTATCGGTGGCTGCCACCAAAGCGCTGGAGTTCGGCTTCGAGACCCTCGCCTGCGCCTCCACGGGCAACCTCGCCTGCGCGGTGGCCGCTCATGCGGCCAAGGCCGGGATGGAGGCCTACGTCTTCGTGCCTTCCGACCTGGAGCAAGGGAAGATCGTGGGCGCCGCCATCTATCAGCCGACCCTGGTGGCCGTGGACGGCACCTACGACGAGGTCAACCGTCTATGCAGTGAGCTGGCCGATCGCAGCGGCTGGGCCTTCGTCAACATCAACGTTCGCCCCTACTACGCGGAGGGGAGCAAGACGCTGGGCTACGAAGTGGTAGAACAGTTGGGCTGGCGGACGCCCGATCAGGCTGTGGTGCCGATCGCCTCCGGATCCCTTTTCACCAAGATCTGGAAGGGTTATAATGAGCTTGTCAAGGTAGGCCTACTCGACAAGGTGACCACCCGCATGTTTGGCGCGCAGGCTGAAGGGAGCTCCCCGGTGGCCACCGCCTACGCGGCGGGAACCTTCACTCTTCGTCCGGTCAAGGCCAAGACCATCGCCAAATCGCTGGCTATAGGCAATCCCGCCGATGGCTACTACGCCCTCAAGGTGATGGAGGCCTCAAACGGCGGCGCCACGGCGGTGACCGACGAAGAGGTGGTCGAAGGAATCATTCTGCTGGCTCGCAGCGAGGGCATCTTTGCCGAGACGGCCGGTGGCGTGACGGTGGCGGCGCTGAAAAAGCTGGTGGCGTCGGGCGCGCTGCGGCGGGAGGGCACCACCGTCGCCTACATAACGGGAAACGGCTTGAAGACGCAGGAGGCGGTCATCGACCACATCGCCCAGCCTCTTCATATCAAGCCGACCTTGCGCTCGTTCGAGGAGGAGCTGGCCAGACGGCCCGAGCTCGCAGGTGTGGCCATCTAGACACGGAGGAAGGGGGTTTCAGTGAGCAAGAAAAGGGTAAGATTCACCTTCCCAACTCAGCTTATCAGAGAGCCTGTCATCTTCTATCTTGGCAAGCAGTTTGGCGTCGTCACCAATATTCGTCGAGCCGATGTCTCCGATGAGCGAGGATGGGTGATTCTGGAACTCGAAGGCGACGACGACGATATCGACCGCGGAATCGCCTGGGTCGAGACCCAGGGAGTCCGCGTCGACCCGGCGATTGGCGATGTGGTGGAGTAGCGGTCAGCAATCAGCCGTCAGCAGGAAGCTGAAAGCTGACTCCTAATCGCTGACGGCTGATGGTCCTTCTGTGGAAGGACCGAAAGCTAATACCAGAAAGGATACGCATTCATGGTAAGGGTTCGCATTCCCACACCTTTACGTAAGCTCAGTAATGGATCCAGCGAGGTTCTCATTAACAGCGCCAGCATTGCCGACTGCGTCGGCGCGCTCGAGAGCCAGTTTCCTGGCTTCCGGGAGAGACTTTGCGACGAGGCGGGCGAGCTTAGGCGCTTCGTCAACATCTACGTCAATGGCGAGGACGTGCGGTTCCTCGAGGGTTTGGCCACGCCCATCAAGAGCGGCGACGAAGTGAGCATCGTCCCCGCCGTCGCCGGCGGCCGCTAGCGGAGTGGCCACGGGAATCACAGATAGACGCAGATAAACATGGATATCTGTTCTGTGGGGGAAGAAGCGGCCGGTCCGCGTCGCCTCCGTAAGCCCTACAGGCATCGGCCCTGAAGGCGCGGGCGGCCCGCGACAGCGCGTACCCTGAAAAAAGAAACCATCTGTGTCCATCTGTGTCAATCTGGGGTTTCCCGTAATCCTCACGCTCATCTCAACCTTTTCTCAACCCCCCCTTTGACCAGATCTCAATGCCCGTCTGACAATAATATAGAGTAGTGTAATGCGTAGGCGAAAGGAGCGACAGATCGAGATGGTGGCTCAGGCCCTGCTCCACACCGGAAAGTGGCGCATTCGTGCCGCCTGAACTTCGCGGCATGCTTGCTCGCCTCTTCTTGCAAGGATGGCTGCCCGTCCTCTCTGTTGTTTGCCAAGATTCGCCAAACTAGTTTGTTAGGGGGAACTCTGTGAGAATCAAGAGAAACCTGACCCGGCTCTATGGCTTTCGCTTGGTCTGGACAGTCGTCGCAGTACTGTCTTTGCTGATGTTCGCGACCATCGGGCAGGCTCAGCCAAGCAACTTCGTGAATATCACGAACCACGAGATTCGCTGGAGCGGCACCGGAAACTTCGACTGGGCCAACGGACCCAACAGCGCCGGCGCCATCACAACCTCAAGCGCCGGGGTCGTTAATGCTCCGGGCACCAACGGGGTCTTCGACGGCGGCGTGTATAACGGCCTGACCACTCCACCAACACCGCCCAATCGCACTGCAGCTTCCCTGGCCGATTCTGCCATCGTCGACGCCGACTTCCTCGCCGACCCGCTATCGGTGGACGTGACCTCCTGCGGCACCGGAGATCCGTCGGTGTACACGGGCGCTGGCAGCGAGGTGAACGGCGAGCTGTTCAGCTCAATGACCTGGGGAACCGGCAGCGTGCCGAACAAGGACGATGTGGCCAACGCGTACGCCCTCGCCCGTCGGACCGCCAACGACTATGAGATCTTTTTCGGCGCCGAGCGGGTGATCAACAATGGGGATAGCCACATCGACTTCGAGTTCCTGCAGGCCAAGAATATTGCCAAAGTGGGCACCTGCTCCGGCAGCTTCACCGGCGATCGGTCGCAGGGTGATATGCTGGTGGCGGTGGATTTCACCAGCGGCGGCACCCTTGGGGAAACGAAACTCTATGTTTGGAACTGCCTGGCCGAGGGATCGACACAGCCAGCCATCGGCACGGTCTGCAATCCACCGCTCCACGGCAAGAGCGTCCCGCACTACCAGCAGACTGCCAGTACTTTCGTGGTCTTCGGCGTGAACAGCGCCGGGGATATTCAAGGAGGCGGCTGGGCCAGTCGTAACGCGGACGGAACCCAGACGACCACTGTAGCCACCAACGAGTTCATGGAAGGCGGCATCGACCTCGCCGAGCTGGGCTTCACCGGCTGCGTCAACACTTTCCTGCCGCACACGCGATCCTCGCAGTCCTTCACGGCGGTGCTGAAGGACTTCGCTGGCCCCATCGCCTTTAGTAGCTGCCGGACGCCAACGGTCACGACATCTCTGTCTGGCGGCGGCCAAACCGGAGCAAGCATTACCGTCACTGTTGGTACCACCGTTACCGACACGGCAACGCTAACGGGGGTGACGGCAGGCGCTGGTGGCACGTTGACCTATACGGTCTACTCCGACGTCAATTGCACCCAGAATGCGGTTAATGCTGGAGTAGTCACGGTCACCAACGGCTCCGTGCCTGCGTCGAACCCCATCACGTTCAACAGCGCCGGCACCTTCTACTGGCAAGCCGTATACAGCGGAGACGTTCAGAACGGAGGGGCCAACTTTGGGGCGACGAGCGCCTGTACCGCCGAGCAATTGACAGTCCAGAAGCTGAGCCCGACGATTACAACCCATCTTACGGGCGCTGGTCAATCAGGTGCCAGCATCAGCGTACCGCTGGGGGCAGTAGTTACTGATACAGCAACGCTAACCGGAGCGACCTCGAATGCCGGCGGCACGGTGACCTACACGGTCTACACGAACAACACGTGCACGAACGTGTACGCAGCCGCCGGTTCGGTGTCCGTAACCAACGGCAGCGTGCCTGCCTCTAACCAGGTCAGCTTCCCCACCGCTGGAACCTTCTACTGGCAGGCCGTCTACAGCGGCGACGCGAACAATAACGGCGCCACTAGCCAGTGCACCGCCGAGGTACTAACGGTCCGCTTTCCCTCGACGAACCTGACGATATCGTCAGAGATCGACGCGACCTGGACTCACACTTACATTGAGACGAACGACGGCCAGGAGGCATTGACGAACCCGACAGTGGTCGATGACAACTGTGCGCCTGTGAACCAGGTACTAAACAATAGCGGCAAGAACGTCGGCGACGCGAACGGCGACGGCGTCCTCGACCCCGGCGAGTCCTGGGTCTTCTCCTGCAGTCAGCCCTTCAATCTGAGAAGGACAGGTTCGGCGACCCAGTTGAACACGGCGACCGCTAGCGGCACCGATCAAATCGGGCAAAACGTAACCTTCTGCCCGCCTGGCACGCAGCCGGCGAATACGGTGTGCGACGCCGACGAAAGGCGGTTGCAGAGTGCGACCATAACGATCAACCCGCCACAATAGTCTAGGGTAGCGAAAGGCGCGGGATATCACGTTAGAGATGATCGAAGCCGGCAGAGCGACAGAGCCTGCCGGCTCTTCTTCTCTGAAAGGGCCTTCACCTGGTCCTCTACTCCGTTCGTAATCTTCCTCTCAATCTCAACCTTCTCTTGACCCTCAAAGTTACCGGATCTCAACGCCCTTTTGACAATAATATAGTATAGCGTAGTACAGGCGAAAGGAGCGACAAATCGAGATGGTAGCTCACGCCCTGCTCCACGTTGAAGAAGTGGCGCCGTGGTGCCTCCGGCAGGTGGCGGCGCTGATTGCTCGTCCCTTCCCACAAGGGTAGCCTGCCGTCCTCCTTGTTGTTCGCCAAAAATCGCCAAACTAGTTTGTTAGGGGGAACTGTGTGAGAATCAAAAGATACCTGACCCGACTCTATGGCTCTCGCTTGGCCTGGACAGTCATCGCGGTACTATCTTTGCTGATGTTCACGACCATCGGGCAAGCGCAGCCAACCAACTTCGTGAACATCACCAACCACGAGATCCGCTGGAGCGGTACCGGAATCTTCGACTGGGCCAACGGACCCAACAGCGCCGGCGCCATCACAACCTCAAACACCGGGGTTGTCAATGCACCGGGCACCAACGGGCTATTCGACGGTGGAGTGTTCAACGGTCAGACCACCCCACCGACGCCGCCCACCCTCACCGCAGCGGCGCTGGCCAACACGGAGATACCTGACGCCGACTTCATCGCCGACCCACTGTCGGGAGACGTGACTAACTGCGGCACCGGCGACCCGACCGTCTACACGGGAGCCGGCAGCGAGGTGAACGGCGAGCTATTCAGCGGCATGACCTGGGGAACGGGCAGCGTTCCCAATAAGGACGACCTGGCGAACGTCTACGCCGTCGCCCACCGCTCCGCCACCGCCTACGAGATCTTCTTCGGCGCCGAGCGGGTGATCAACAACGGCGACAGCCACATCGACTTCGAGTTCTTGCAGGCCAAGAATATCGCCAAAGTCGGGAACTGCTCGGGATCCTTTACCGGCGACCGGTCGCAGGGTGACCTGCTGGTGGCGGTCGATTTCACCAGCGGCGGCACCCTTGGAGACACGAAGCTGTACGTGTGGAACTGCCTTGCCCAGGGAGTGACACAGCCCATCACCGGCACGGTCTGCAATCCCCCGCTCCACGGCAAGAGCGTCCCGCACTACCAGCAGATCGGCAGCCAGTTCGTCGTCTTCGGCGTAAACAGCCAAGGGGACATTCAGGGAGGCGGCTGGGCCAGTCGTAACGCGGACGGGACACAGACGACCACCATCGCCACCAACGAGTTCATGGAAGGCGGCATCGACCTGAACAAGCTGAACTTCTCCGGCTGCGTGAACACGTTCTTGCCGCACACGCGGTCGTCGCAGTCCTTCACGGCGGTGCTGAAGGACTTCGCCGGCCCCATCGACTTTGAAACCTGCGTAAACCCGGCCATCACCACGAACCTGGTCGGGGTGGAGCCGCAAAGGGACGTCCAATCTGGAGCCTCGATCACGGTAACGGTCGGGTCGGTCGTCACCGACACTGCGACCCTCGTAGGGGCCACGGCGAGCGCTACCGGCACCGTGACCTACACCGTCTACCTCGACAACGCCTGCACCCAGGTTCACCAGAGCGCCGGCGTGAAGAACGTGACCGGCGGCGTCGTGCCTCCATCGGATCCTATCACCTTCAACAGCGTGGGGGTCTTCTACTGGCAGGCGGTCTACAGCGGAGACATCCAGTTTGGAGGGCAGAACAGGGCGGCCACCAGCGACTGCACGGCGGAGGTGCTGACGGTCATCAACCCGTCCACGATCCTGACCAAGTCGGCGGCCATCGTCGCCTCGGTGACTTACACCTACACGGAACAAAACGACGGCAGCGTGGCCTTGACCAATCCCTCCGTGACGGACGACAAGTGCTCGCCCGTTGTGCAGGTGGTAAACGCTAGCGGTCCGAACGCCGGGAAAAACATCGGCGACGCGGACGGCGACGGTGTACTCGACACGAGTGAAACTTGGACCTTCAAGTGTACTCAGACGCTGACCCTCACCGCCGCCGGAACGATAAGCCAGACGAACACGGCGATCGGCACCGGCACCGATCCGCTCGGGCATCCCGTCACCTTCTGTGCGCCAGGCCCGCAGCCCGTAGGCACGGTGTGCGATGCGGACGAGCGGAAGCAGGAGACGGTGAGCATCAAGATCGGGCAGTAGTTACGCTGTCTGAACCGCCGGGCGCCCTCTGGGCGTGAGGCTTGCGGCATCTCGCCGATCGGTTTCGGCGAAAGATAGACTACACCGGCGAGGGCCAGCGGGCTTCAGTGCCCGCCGGCCCTTCTCCTCCTGATGGCCGATAGCTGTCGGCTGAAAGCTACCTAATTCACCTGAAACGAGCAGCTCGTGAGATAGACCGGCTTTCGCCCGCCGTTATCGTAGATCGAGACGTCGTAGGTTCCAGGCCAGGAGGCGTAGGAGCTCGCCGTTACGTTGCCCAGACTGTCGGCCTGGAGCGCGAAAGCCAGTGTCCCATGCGAATCCGCCACGAAGACGTTGACGAACTCGTCGGCTTTCAATCCAGACCCGAAGACCGTGTAAGTGCCGCCGACTGTCGCCGGATCCGGCGTCACGTAGCACGAGCCGTACCCGCCAGCTTTCTTGCCGCCCGCCGAGGCGAACGCTGGCACAGCCACCAGGATGAGGATGACGAGAGTGGAGACAATCCCCAGGACGATTCTCTTGACCAGACTTTGCATTGACCCACCTCCTCCGTTGTTGCCTCCGTGACCGGCTGCCAGCCTTGCTACGGAGACCTGTGTTTTTGCCCAGGCATGGTAGCATCGGGTGCAGGTGGGCGCAATGGACCTATGGTAATGGTTTCGGGGGTACTTATGGGCCAGGCTCCAAGTGCGCCCAGGCCGGTGACGTAGACGGTCGCTCTATTCCCTGCCCGCTTCCGCGCTTCCGCTTCTGCACGCAAGCCTTCTGCCGTCCTGGCGAGCGACTTGGTCAGGTCGTTGACCTTCGTCTCCAGCTCAGCGTGAGTCTTCCGGAACTCCTCGCGCATCGCCTCGGGCGGTGTCGACTCGCTCCGCGACAGGATCGTAGCCACCGTTCTCCAGCTCGATTAGGTGCAGGTCGGCATCGGCAGGCGAGTCCTCGACGATAAGCACGCGAAGTGGTGTACCCATCTTTGATACCTCTGTTGTCAGGGTAGAGGGTAGGGGGTAGAGGGTGGAGGGTGGAGGGTGAAGGGAAGGCCCCTCTACCCTATCCCAGCGTGAAGTAGAACGTTGCTCCTGTATCGACCTCTCCTTCGGCCCATACACGCCCGCCATGGCGACGGACGATCCGCTGGACTGTGGCCAGGCCGATTCCGGTGCCAGAGAACTCGTCTTCCTTGTGCAATCGCTGGAAAGGCGCAAACAGCCTCTCGGCATAGGCAGGGTCGAAGCCGGCGCCGTTATCCCGCACGAAGTAGACCGTTCGGGTACCCTCTTGTCCTTCTGTCGAAAAGACGCCGAACTCTACTCTCGCCTCCTCCCGCTTGGAGTTGAACTTCCAAGCGTTCCCCAGCAGGTTCTCCGGTACCGCACGCAGAAGCTGGAGGTCTCCATTCGCCGTTACCTCAGGAGTGACGGTGAACTCCACCTTGCGCTCCGGCTGCTCTTCCTGAAAGCGTTTGGCGATCTCGCCGGCTACCTCGCTTAGGTTCACGGGTTGGCGGCGCATCTCTGCCCGCGTCACCCGCGACAATTCGAGCAAATCGTCGACGAGCTGTGACATTCGCTCGCTTCCTTCGCGCATAAACTGGATGTACTTCTTCCCTCGCTCATCCAACCAATCGGCATAGCCCTGA
This sequence comes from Chloroflexota bacterium, assembly GCA_016190625.1. GTDB lineage: Bacteria > Chloroflexota > Dehalococcoidia > JACPQF01 > JACPQF01 > JACPQF01. The sequence goes on from JACPQF010000140.1 coordinate 24,630, forward strand.
GACAACAGTTTGCCAAAGCTGTCGATATGCCGGAGGGGAGCCCGCAAGTCATGGGACCGCCGAGTAGGTGAAAGCCTCCAATTCCCTCTGACTTGCCTGAAGTTGTCCGATAAGTCGCTCGCGCTCGACGACTCGCGCTTCGAGAGCGAGGGCCATCGTCTGGACGGCACGGGCAAGGCGCACGAGTTCAGTTGTTCCACCGCGCGGCAGCGCCCCGTCTCGTCGGCCCGCGGCAATGCTATCAACCCAGCGCATCAGAGCGGAGACCGGCGCTGCAAGAAGGCGTGCCAGCCCCCAGCCTGCGATGGCGGCAACAAGAGCGACGACTATTGTCACAGCGAATGCGATGTAGCGTGTCTGGGCGAAACCAGCCACTAACGCAGGATCGACCGCTGCCAACTGACTCGCCGTGAGGTCGGGCACGACAGGCAGCAAGACTAGAAGTGGGAGGAGCGACACGGTAAGCAGCGCCAGCGCCAGGCGGGAGTGCATCGCCCGCCCGTCGAATCTGGCGGCTTTTTCGCTCAGCCAGGGAAGGACGCCGATGGCAAGGACGCGCAGGTACAACGCGGCGTTCAGCTCCAGTTGAGCGGGTCGATCCAGACCGCTACTGCCACCGGCAAGACCAGCAAGGCCGCGGCGCACAGGAGATGCGCTCCCCAGCGCAGGGTTGGCGGCGCACTCGGCACAAGTTGCACGAGATAACCGCAAGCCCGCCGACAAGAAGCAGGCTCCCAATGAGGCTTGCGGCAAGGGGAATACCGGGAGGAAGGCCAAAGGCCGCGCTCCCACGGATCAACCCATCAAGGCCCTGAGTCGCCTGTGCAGCGCCGAGGATGAGGCCAAGAGCGTCGGGATGTCTGAAGCCGCCTGCGCTTCCCGAAGCGGCAAAAGGAGCGAGCAGAATCCCGAGCGCCAATAGGATCAGCAAGAAGGAGTAATTGCCCGCGAGCAGGGCCTCGACGCCCACGTAGACCTGCGGCAGGGCCGCGACGACGTGGAGGGCGAGCGCGACGCGACGCGGGAGCGCTACTCCGGCGAGCCAGAGCAGGACAAGCCCGGTGACTATCGAGAGGGAGCCGCGCAAGGCACCCTGCGCCGTCCAGCCGATCGTACCCCGAGGAAGGAGAAGCAGGGACGTCCCCAGGATCAGGAAGTAGACTCCCGCTACCCACCTTAGCGTCTCGAAGCGCGGCGTGAGGGACGCCATCCACGGCGAGCGCGTCGCTGTACGATCCTATTGGCGGCCTTCCTTGGTTTCTTGCGTCACGACAACTGCCATTGGTCCTCCCGTCCTAAACATAAATAATCCGGCGCAATCGTTGTTGTACGTGCGCCTGCCGTAGGGGCGAATCCTTCCGAAGAAGGACGCCCCTACCGTAGATGATCACCGAGCGAGCCGTCAGCATTCGTCGCGCCGGATTATTTGTTTAGAGAGCGCGCTTCTCCGTGATATCGGTGAAGGTGGTAATGGCTCCCAACAGCCGGCCGTCGGCTGCTAGAAGCGCAGCCGAAAAGCCCCTTTTGAAAAAGCGGTGGGGAATCGCATCCGCTTTTTGGCACTATGTGGGGGGCAACAGCAGGTCTGGCAAACAATTCAGACCTCCTAGTGGGGAC
>JACPQF010000141.1 GCA_016190625.1 Chloroflexota bacterium
ATCGAGATGAAGATAGTCCGCTTCAAACAATCCACCCTGCATAGAATGCCTTCCTAACATACCAAACCTCCGTTCGCATGTTAGGACGCATTATACTACATATCAGCCAAACCAGCAAGACTTTTCGGCTGGGTTTCTAGGGCTCCAAACAGCTAGTCGAAGAGAACACCCCGTTTCTCGTGTCTGGGAGACGGGGTGTCCTCCATCGTCGACGCAGTTCGCTTCTCAGCGAAGTGTCGAGGGCAGTATGCGCAACTGGTCACGGTACTTGGCCACGGTGCGCCTGGCAATGCGGATGCCGCGCACGCTTAGCCGCTCGGCTATCTCCTGATCCGTGAGTGGGTTGCCCTCGTTCTCAATGATCTCCTTGATGACGTCCTTTACGCTGAGGGAGGCGCTGAAGAAAGTGCTAAAGGCCACCACTTCCTTGGTCGGCAACATAACAAACTTGGCGGCTGTAGCCCGGCTGACCGTCGATTCATGCACTCCCAGCTCAGCAGCTACAGCGGCGCGGGTGAGGGGCACGAGGTAGCGGATCCCATGGGTGAGAAACTCCCCCTGCCGCGCCACCAGGCAGGCAGTGATCTTGTGCAGCGTCTGCCGCCGCTGGTTGATGTTCTGAATGAACAGCTTCGCCCGGGATACGTAGTGCTGGATGTGGTGCTTCTCCTCCTCGGTGAAGCGATTAGGCTGGGACTCGATCTCCGCCGACAGTTGGCTGTAGAAGGGGGTTATCCTGAGGAAGAACCTCTTGGATTCGAGCACCTCCACGTCAAAGCCCCGGTCACGCTCGGTGATGATCACATCGGGCAGGACGTACGTGGATCTTCCCCCGGCGCTTTCACCACCGAATTGTCGCGCCGGGTACGGGTTCAACTGGCTTTTTATGAATTCCCAGACTTCGGCCACGGTCTCGCTATCGATCTTGAGATCCGTGGCGATCTTGGCGAACTTGTGCTCGCCAAGGAGTGGCAGATAATCGGAGATTATCTCGCGCGCGTACGGCTGGTCGACTCCCAACTCGTCGTGGAGATATTGGAGCTGAATCAACAGGCATTCCTTCAAGTCTCTGGCGCCAATGCCCACAGGGTCAAGGGTCTGAATCTGCGCTAACACGACCTCGACTTCCTCCTCGTCGACGCCAAAGAAGTCGGCTACCTCCGCAATCGAACAGGCTAGCCATCCCCTATCGTCGAGGTTGCCCACCAGGTATTCGGCTATTGGTAACTGTTCGGCGGCGAGGATGGCCTGCAGCTCGATCATCAAATGTTCGGCTAGGGTCATCTGATCTGCCACTTGCGTGAGGGGGTCGAAATCCTCCTCGCCGGAGGCGGAAGCGCTCCGAGCCGCGGCCTCGTCATCATATGAATCGGAGCTAGCGGCGTCGGGGTCGTCTTTCTTCTGCTGGCTAAGGCAGTGGGGACAGATGCTGCCCTGCAGCAGGGCGCCACAAACGCTACAGGTTACATCCTCCATCTTCTCCAGCGCGGGATTCTCGTCGAGTTCTTGAGCGATCGCCTGCTGAAGCTCCAACGAGGAGAGTTCCAGAATGTGGTTGGCTGCCACGAGGCGGGGGGAAACCTTCATCCCCAGATGGGGGGCAATGGTAATGTCCATGTCCATACTCATATCTCCCAAGCCCTCATGCTGCAGGCCTACCTGCGCTGATCGATGTAGTAAGCGCTGCCACTGATCGCTTTGGCCTTTTCTTTCACTTCTGCAGCGACTTTGGCCACCTGCCAGTGGTTCGTGAATTGCCTGAGCCGATTGGTTACGACTCCTATGGAAACGGTCACCGTGGGGAACCTCGTGTCACGGCCCTTCCGATCCGTCGCCACAATGTATCCTCGCTTCCGATCTTCGTCGGAGTAGAGCGAGGGAATTACCGCATCTGCTCTTGTGATTATCCGGCGGCAGAGCGACTCGATGGATTCCGGCGTCGAGATGGCGACAAAATCATCGCCACCAATATGGCCGACGAAGTCATTGCCGCCGGCTTTTTCTACTTCCTCTCGGATGATCCCAGCTAATGTCTTTATCAGCCGGTTCCCGGCAACAAAGCCATATACATCATTATAAGCCTTGAAATTGTCCAAATCAACGTAAGCAACGGCCCACGGCTTCTCGGGGGTTGCCAATACTTGTTCGATGGCCCGCTCGATGAGGGTGTTGCCCGGAAGGCCGGTGAGCTCGGATAGCAGGCCTCTTTCCAGATACCGAAGCTGCGCCTGCACTCTTGCCAGCAACTCGTCCAGGTCGAAGGGCTTTGTGATGTAATCGTCGGCGCCAGTGTTCAGGCCTTTCACCTTGTCCGAGATCAAGCTTCGTGCCGTTAGCATGATAATGGGAACGTGAAAAGTCCTCATGTTCTGTCGCAGCTCGCTGCATACCTCGAACCCATCCTTGTTCGGCATATTGACGTCGAGCAGGACCACGTGGGGGTTCTGCTGTTTGGCCAGTTCCACGGCCTGCGTTCCGGTCGCCGCGGACAGAACCCGATATCCGGCCTGCTCCAAATGCTCGCGGAGCAGAAGAAGGGTCGAAGGATCGTCGTCCACGATCAGAATCGTGTAGATATTCCGCTTTGACCTCAGTTCCAGATCGGTCTTGCTGCTCGAAGACTCAGCCTGCACCAACCGCCTCAGCCATCCAATCTAGGGTTCGACGTTGGCATCACGTCGCGCCAGTAACTTGCCACTATTCTACGGCATTTGGGCCTAATCGCGCCAATCATTCAATTTGGGCAAGGCCGACATCCTGCTACCAGGCTATGGCATTAACGGATCCCTACGCTGAAACGCAGACGGTATGCTGGGGCCGAGAAGAAGGCGGCCTTCTATCGCTGCAGCGATGCACGAATTGGCTTCCTGCGCACGTAATCAGAGCCCAAACCAAGCATCAGCAACTTTCGTGCCACAGTCTGAGACCTGATCGAATGGCACAGGCTGTGCTATAATTCCCATCTGGTTGCCCTGTCCTTACCACGGATCCAGCAAGAGGATGAAACTAAATTTGGGAAAAGTTGCTTCGGCCACGATCATTCTGATGGCAGCCTTTGTCGCCAGCCGCCTCCTCGGGCTTGCCAGAGACATGATCATTGGCGGTCTTTTTGGCACCGGCCCGGAGCTGGATGCCTATTTTGCCGCCTTTCGCCTGCCAGATCTCATCTTCCAGGTCATAGTGGGAGCAGTGCTTGGCAGCGCCCTGATTCCGGTCTTCTCCCGCTACATGGCCAAAGGCGAAGATGAAGACGGTTGGCATGTCGCCAGCTCGTGTCTCAACCTGTTGACTCTGGCTTGCGTGGTCATGGCGATCATCTGTTTCGCTCTCGCTCCCTGGCTGGTTCCCCTAATGACCGTCGGTCTTCAGGAGAACTATCAGGCCCTGGCCGTTGAGCTCACCCGGATCATGCTCATTTCGGCGGTATTCTTCGGCATGGGCGGCGTCGTCATGAGCATCCTGAACGCCAGGCAGCACTTCCTCGCCACGGCCGTCGCTCCCGTAGTGTACAACCTGGGCATAATCGGGGGCGCCGTCTTCCTGTCCGGCTCTCTGGGGGTTCGTGGCCTGGCCGTAGGAGTAGCTGCGGGGTCGAGCCTCTACTTGGTGGTCCAGATTCCTGCTTTGATCCGTCAAGGGATGCATTACCGGTTGGTCGCCAGTCTCCGGCATCCCGGCGTTCGGGAAATAGCGCGATTGATGGTTCCTCGAACCATCGGCGCGGGAGCCACCCAACTGAACTTCGCTGTGGCGCTGCTGATCGCTTCCACACTGGCGCAAGGAAGCATCTCTGCTCTCAACTACGCCTGGCTCGTCGCCATGATGCCCATAAGCTTCTTCGGAGTCGCCATCTCCTCGGCTGCCTTTCCCACCCTTGCCGAGCTGGCGGCGCTCGAGCGGCTCAACGAGTTGAGGCGCACTCTCCTTGGCAGTCTGAGAATCGTCATTTTCCTCAGCGTTCCGGCCAGCTTGGGGCTGATCATTCTCCGCGAGCCTCTGGTCTCCCTGCTTTTCCAGCGGGGCAAGTTCGACGGGGCCTCCGTGGCGGCGACTAGCTCGGCGTTAGCTTTCTACGCTGCCGGCCTGATCGCTTTTGGCGTCGTCGAGGTGCTGACGCGGACCTTCTACTCGCTCCACGACACACGGACGCCGGCAGGCATCGCCGCCGGCATCATGCTTCTCAACATCGGCCTGAGCCTAGTGCTGGTGAAGTTCCTCCAGCACGGCGGTTTGGCCCTCAGCATGTCGGTCACCACGGTCATCGAGGCAATCGCTCTCTCCATCTTGCTCCATCGCCGGCTCGGGGATTTCTGGAGTCGGGAGTTGCCCTCGTCGGCGGCCAAGATTGGCGTAGCCAGCCTGGCGATGGCTATCGGGGTAGCGGCCTTCGAGAATCTGGCTCCCTCGCTTCCCATTCTGTTCGATGTACGGTTAGTGGAGGTCGCCGGTGGCATCGCCATCGGTACGCTCATCTACGTAGGGGTCTCCTACGCGCTGAGAAGCGCCGAGATTCGCCTCATTCTGAGGCAGGCAGGACTTCAGCGAGGCTAGTCGCCGAAAGACCTCCACCCTCAACCCCAGTCAGTCATCGACACGGCCGCCAGAGCGTCATGCAATTTGGTCAAGTCGTGGCCCATTGGGGCTTCCAGCGCATCCGGTGGCCCCGGGGCATGCCTCACCTCTGGCCGAAGGGCGCGTTCCCGAGCGCCCCGTGGGCGTCGCCGGCGGCCGAGCGGCTTCGGGCGATTCATCCTTCGTACGGCAGGCCCCCCGTGGGAATACCGCCGGCCCTGAGGAAGCCAGGCGAAAGCGAGGATGTCAAGCGATGAGACGTAGCCTGTCGTCGCTCCGTGTCTACAACCGGTTCATTCATTTTCTCTTCGTCCTCGGGTTGGTTAGTAGCCTGATAGCTATCCCCTCGCCAGCGCTGGCCAGCGACTGCCCTGCAGCGGCGGCCAGCACGCCAGCCGTGGCTGCGGATTATCATCCTCCGGCGGCCTCGGCGCCGTCCGACCTCCTCTCCTTCACCGCCGGCGGTCACGTCCTCGGCTTTCAGGCCACCGGAGTTTACGTGGCGGGCAGCAACCGCCTCCTCAAGGTCGAGTTCGCTGGTACTGCGGGCGTGGCGCCCGTGGTGGAAGGGGCGCCGGGGAATGGCTCTGCCTCTCCGTCCGATCCGTCCAATCCGGACCGATCCGTCCCAGGCCAAGGAAGGGCCGGCCTCGAGGGCGCTTCTCCCCTGGGCAAGGTCACCTACCGCGACATCTGGCCGGGGATCAGCCTCACCTATGAAGCTCAGGCGGGCGGCATCGCCAAGAGCACCTACCTCGTCGCGTCGGGAGCCAGCGTGGAAGCCATCTGACTGCGGTACAACGTTCCGGTGACACTGGCCGAAGATGGGAGCCTCCTCTTCGGCTTCGAGACAGGGGAGATGCGGGAGAGCGCACCGGTGGCCTGGCAGGAGGTCGAGGGAGAGCGGGTGGCGGTGGCGGTGGACTTTAGCGTCCGCGGCGAGCGGGAGGTCGCCTTTGCGCTAATGGACACAGCCAGCTATGATGCCCGCTATCCACTGGTAGTGGACCCCGGCTTGACCTGGAACACCTTTCTCGGAGGGTCAGGCACCGACTATGGCTGGGCCATCGCCGTGGACGGGAGCGGCAACGTCTACGTCGCCGGTTACAGCAACGGCACCTGGGGTACGCCGGTCAGCAGCTACACCTCGGGCTACGACGCCTTTGCTGCCAAGCTGAGCAGCAGCGGCAGCCTGACCTGGAGCACCTTCCTCGGCGGTTCAGGCAACGACATTGGCTATGCCATCGCCGTGGACGGGAGCGGAAACGTCTACGTCGCCGGCTCCAGCACCGCCACCTGGGGTACGCCGGTCAGCATCTACACCTCGGGCTACGACGCCTTCGCCGCCAAGCTGAGCAGCAGCGGCAGCCTGATCTGGAACACCTTCCTCGGGGGGTCAGGTAACGATTATGCCATCGCCATCGCCGTGGACGGGAGCGGAAACGTCTACATCGCCGGCTACAGCCACGCCACCTGGGGCACGCCGGTCTGCAGCTTCGGCGGCGGGAGCCAGGAGGCCCTTGCCGCCAAGCTGAGCGGCAGCGGCAGCCTGACCTGGAACGCCTTCCTCGGTGGGTCAGGGACCGATCAGGCCAACGCCATCGCCGTGGATGGGAGCGGAAACGTCCACGTCGCCGGCTACAGCACTGCCACCTGGGGATCGCCCGTTCGCAGCTTCGGCTGCGCGAGCCAAGACGCCTTTGCCACCAAGTTGTCGGCGGACGATGCCTACGCCGACCCCGCCGGCGCCTGCGCCAGCAACTCGCCCTGCTTCACCACCCTGGCCGGGGCTCTGGCCACCGCCGACCCTTGGAAGACGGCGCAAATCTACGGGGGGACCTACGCCGAATCGCTGTCCCTCGCCGGCAACGTGACCGTTACCCTCGCGGCCAATGCCGCCATCACCGGCTCGGTGAGTCTCACCACCGGCAACCTCAAGACCAACGGCTACACCCTCACCGTCTCCGGCGACTGGACCAACACCGGTGGGACGTTCAATGGCGGCAGCGCTCCGGCTCTACTACGCTCCGGGTGAGGCGAACGGGACCACGGCGAGCAACGTGAACCTCTTCCATTGCGGGATTTCTGGCGGCTGGCAGCAGGTAGCGGGAACGCCGGTCCGCGGCACCGACGGTACTTCTTCCTACAAATACGTGGAGGTAGCGAACGTCACTACCTTCTCCCCCTTCACCCTCGGCGAGGGGTCGCCCACGGGGGTGGAGGTCTCCTCGCTGGCCGCTCGCGCCGTCCCCTCGGGCGTCGAGGTAGACTGGGAGACGGCTTCCGAGCTAACCATCACGGGGTTCGACGTCTGGCGAGCCGAGGGAAGCGGCGGGGATTGGGTGAAGGTGAACGGGGCGAGGATTGCGGCGGAAGGTGGCTCGTGGGGGAACCGGTATGCTATCTCGATTCCACCGCGCTGCCGGGCCGTCGCTACCAGTACCGGCTGGAGGCGGCGGGACTGCTGGGCGGGTCGGAATGGTACCGACCCGTCTATGGGTCGAGAGGATAGACGCTGTTCTTGCCGTTGGTCTGGCGGTGAGGGAGGCAGTCTGAACCACTGATTACCCTGATTTCCGGATTACGCGGATGGCTGCACCGACCACCCCTGTCCCTTCCACTTGCGAGCGAGACTCACGGATTAAGGGAACTCAAGGCCCCTTGACTTGTCAGTCACGGATCTGGTATTGTTGGAATTGCAGAAGCTACGATGGAGAAGAGTAGGCGAGGGTAGCCGCTCAGCGAGTCTGGACAGGGTGTGAGCAGGCGCGGCGAACTCGGACGAAGATCCCTCCTGAGCTGCCAACCGAAAGCGACCGTTCAATTCGCGTGGTGGCCGGCCCTCTGTGGCGGCCACGGGGGGCGGGCAGCCTTCTCGGAAGGACGCCGCCCCTACGGAAGCAACCGATCTATTCGGACCGGATGGTCGATGACTAGACTTGGCCGGGTTCGCCGTCCGTTATTAGCGGCGAGGGCATACTTCTGTGGAAGAACGTGCCTTTCCTGAGTGGGCCCGTAGTCGGTCAATTAGGGTGGTACCGCGAGCTACTAAGTCTCGTCCCTTGAGGGGCGGGGCTTTTTTGTTTTGGTTGAGGAGGTTGAGAGATGTTCAAACAGGTCAATAGCCGGGTGAGCTTTCCCAAGATGGAGAAGGAGATACTGAGCTTCTGGAACGACCGCCAGATCTTCGCCCAGAGCTTGAAGAGCCGGGAGAAGGGACCGCTGTTCGCCTTCTACGAAGGTCCCCCCACGGCCAACGGCAGCCCGGGCATCCACCACGTGCTGGCCCGCGTATTCAAAGACGTGATCCTGCGCTACCGGACCATGAAGGGATACTACGTTCCGCGCAAGGGCGGCTGGGACACGCACGGCCTTCCGGTGGAGCTCGAGGTCGAAAAAGAGCTGGGTTTCTCGGGAAAGCAGGAGATCGAGAGCTACGGCATCGCCCCCTTCAATGCCAAGTGCAAGGATAGCGTCTTCCGCTACGTAAAAGAATGGGAGGACCTGACGGAGCGCATCGCCTTCTGGGTCGACATGAAGGATGCCTACGTTACCTTCTATAACAGCTACGTGGAAAGCGGCTGGTGGATAGTCAAGCAGCTTTGGGATAAGGGACTGGTCTTCCTCGGCTATAAGGTCACACCCCATTGTCCCCGCTGCGGCACGTCTCTGAGCTCCCACGAAGTGGCGCTGGGCTACAAGGACGATACCGACGACCCCTCGGTCTACGTCAAGTTCGAGCTGTACGGGGAGCCGCCGGTCGGCGTCGACGGCAGCAAGGATGTGAGAGCCTTTTTCCTGGTCTGGACGACCACTCCCTGGACCCTGCCCGGCAACGTCGCCCTGGCCGTCCATCCGGACGAAGAATACGTCCTCGTCGAGCTGGCCTCGCCGGAAGGCGAACGGGGAATTGCCGAGCGCCTGATCCTGGCGAAGGACCTCCTGGGGGCGGCCGTCAAGGGCGAGTATACGACTGTCGCCACGCTGCGGGGCAGAGACCTGGTCGGAACCAGATACGTTCCCCTTTTCACCTTCGTGCCCATCGACGTTCCCGCCCACCGGGTCGTGGCCGGCGACTTCGTCTCGATGGAGGATGGCACGGGAATAGTCCACATCGCGCCCGGCTACGGCGAAATAGACCTTGAGGTCGGTCGGGCCGAGAACCTGCCGGTGGTCCAGACCGTGGACCTGCGGGGACAAATGACCGACCTGCCTGCGAGCTTTAGCGGCCTGTTCGTGAAGGACGCGGATCCTCTCATCATAGAGGACCTGGCGCAGCGGGGCCTGATGTACCGCAGCGAACGGATCGTCCACACCTATCCCTTCTGCTGGCGCTGTGACACGCCCCTGCTCTACTACGCCAAGACCAGTTGGTACATACGCACTACTGCCTTGAAGGAGAGGCTCCTTGCCAACAACGAGAAGATCAACTGGTATCCCGAACACATCAAACGGGGACGGTTTGGCGACTGGCTCGAAAACAACGTCGACTGGGCCATCTCCCGGGAGCGCTACTGGGGAACACCTCTGCCCATCTGGCGCTGCGCCGACTGCGGTGAATTGGAGTGCATGGGCAGCGTCAAGGAACTGGAGGAGCGGTCGGGGCGATCCGACCTGGCTGCCAGCCTCGACCTCCATCGCCCCTACGTGGACGAAGTGACCTTCGCCTGCGGCAAATGCGGCGGCACGATGTATCGCGTCTCCGAGGTGATGGATTGCTGGTTCGATTCGGGCGCGATGCCGGTGTCCCAGTGGCACTATCCCTTCGATAACAAGGAGACATTCCAGCGGATGTTCCCGGCCGATTACATCTGCGAAGCCGTCGACCAGACCAGAGGCTGGTTTTACAGTCTGCACGCCTTGAGCACGCTGCTCTTCGACGAACAGGCCTACAAGAACGTCATCTGCCTCGGCCACATACTGGACGCCAAAGGGGAGAAGATGAGCAAGTCCAAGGGCAACGTGGTCAGCCCCTGGGAGGTCATCGATCTTCACGGCGCCGACGCCACCAGGTGGTATCTGTTCACAGCCACGCCGCCGGGAAACCCCCGCCGTTTCTCCCTGGACCTGGTAGGTGAGGCGGTCAGGAAGTTCCTGCTGACGTTCTGGAACACCTACTCTTTCTTCGTGATCTACGCCAACATCGACAAATTCGACCCGAAGGCGGTCGGGCAGAACCTCCAACTGGCCGAGCTGGATAGGTGGATACTGTCGGAGCTGCACCAGCTCATACAGGATGCCGACGCATCGCTCGACGGCTACGAGCCAACCGCGGCAGGCCGGGCTATCGAGACGTTCGTGGACAACCTGTCCAACTGGTATGTGAGGCGGAGCCGGCGCCGATTCTGGAAGAGCGAGAGCGACGCGGAAAAGCTGGCGGCCTACGCCACCTTGTACGAGTGCCTCGTGACAGTGGCCAAGTTGCTGGCGCCCTTCACGCCCTTTATTGCCGACGAGCTATACAGGAATCTCGTCGGTTCGGTGGACGCCGCCGCGCCGGAGAGCGTCCATCTCGCCGGCTTTCCCGCGGCGAATCCCGCGCTGATCGACCAGCAACTTATGAGCGATGTGCAATTGGTCATGAAGATGGTCAGCTTCGGCCGGGCAGCTCGCAGCAAAGCAAATCTCAAGGTGCGACAGCCGCTGGCGAAGATGGTGGTCAAGCCCCGGTCCGACCGGGAGCGGGAGAGCCTGCGGCGGCTGGCGGCTCAGATCATGGACGAGCTGAACATCAAAGAGCTCGTGGTGGTCGAAGACGAGAGCGAGCTGGTTGACTACACCGTGCGCCCCAAGCTGAACGTGCTTGGACCCAAATATGGGCGCGAGGTCGGACGCCTTTCGGCGGCGCTGAGCAAAATGGATCCTCGACAAGTGGCTCTGGCGGCAAAGCAGGGAAAAGCGGTCTTTGCGGAAGGTTTCGAGCTCTTTCCCGACGAGCTGCTGGTAGATACGGTCCAGAAGGCCGGCTACGCCGTGGCCGAAGAAGCCGGCTACGTGGCCGGCGTCACCACGCAGTTGACCCCCGACCTGGTCGAGGAGGGTCTGGCGCGGGAGGTCGTGCACCGGCTCCAGACCATGCGCCGGTCCGCCGATTTCGACATCTCCGACCAAATCGACACCTACTATCAGGGCGATCCGGAGGTCGAGCAGGTCATCGCCAAGTACGCGAGCTATGTCAAGCAGGAGACGCTGTCGCGGGCGCTCCTCACCCAACTGCCCCCGCCCGACGCCTACGTCGAGGAGCACATCGTCGACGGCCGGAGGATCCTTCTGGGGGTCAAACGGTGACGGCGACCGGTTTTGCGTCGAACATCGCGTAAGGGAACTACTGTAGGGGCGGGTGCCCTCTGGGCGCGGCCGTTCGCCCCTACGAGACAGGTCCATCGGGCGGTTGATTGACCTCGGCCACCCGATCCGTCAGAGTCTGTCTGGGAGGGAACAAAGCTCTGATCCTAACTCCCGCCAGAGAGCGCGCCCTGGCGCTCAGGCCACGAGCCAAGGGCAGGATCGACCGGGCCAGGTTCACCAACCAGGCAAGGCGCAGTCCCACCCAGGCGGCCAGGACAATGGAGGTAGCCAGCAAGGTCAGGAAGAGGCCTAACTGGAACGACCGGGGTGCGTAGTAGAACTGGATGCTGTGCGTTCCTTTGGGGACCTTGATCGCCCTGAACAGGTAGTTGGCCCGGTAGACCGTGACCTCCGCTCCGTCCAAAAGCGCATGCCAGCCCGGGTAATAGGTGTCGCTCAGGACGAGGAAGCTGTCAGCGGCGGCGTTGGCCGTAATGCGTACGCTTTCCGACCCATAGGCGTCGATTGTCACATCGCCGGCGATGGCCGGCGGCGGTGCGGCCTGCTTCTGGGCGATGAACTCGTCGATGACCGGGTCGTTATCCTCGAGAATGACGGATTTGCTCGCGTCGAAGGGCTCCATCGTCATTTCGTTCAAGATCCTGTCCGGGTTTGTAACCATCCGCACGTCTTGAACAAGGAAGGCTCGCGGCAGGACCTTCGTATTCTCCTTGATGAGCACCTGAGAATCGCGATAGGCGGTTTTCAGCCGGTCGGTGTCGTTTCGCGTCAGCGGTTGAATCCGCCAGGTCATGAACTCTACCAGAGTCACCCCAAAAACCCGGATCTCCGCCTGCGAAGAGATGGGGGAAACCTCTGCTCGCTGAACAGTAACCGCGCGGTCGAGGAGTAACTCGGCGTAGTATAGGTTGTTCGGAGCGCCAGACGCCGGCCAGGTGTAGGCAACCTTGGCCGGTTTCTTGTGCTTCACGTTGAGAATAACGTCAGGCCTATCGTAGGCCCATTCGGCGGTATGAACTCCCGCCACAAGCGTGCTGGTGTAGCGCCGGTTCTGGTCGTCGATGAGGGTGATCTGACCCACCGGCGTCCCTTGTGGTATGTCGATGGAGTTCTGCAAGTGGGACAGCACCCGGATGCGGTCCGTTCTGATGGGAGGGAAGCTGAACGAGACGGTTGCTGCCCGGTTGCCATACTTGCCGGCGAGCAGCGGTTGGTTGGGATTGAAGGCCACGGTCTCATAGGAAGGAGTGGGAACATAGCGATTGCCCGTCACCAGATAGCGAACGTTCATCATATCCATCAGTTGGTTGTCGTAGGATTCCATGAGAGCGGCGAAGCGCGCCTGTCGGCCGAACTGGAGGGAGCTATAGCCGCTGGCCTCTGCCACCCCCGCAGGCAGGAGAAGATTCGGGTCGGTGGCGGTGCCAAGGCGGCTGAAGACCCGGAAAAGCCCGGGCTGATCTTTCAGAAAACCGGCAGCCGGCGAAGTGCTGGATAGTTGGTTGATTTGGATCGTCGGATGAAACTGCCATCCTACCATGATCAGGTCGCCGGCGGCCAGGGCGATAACGGCGATCTGCCATAGCCACTTGGCTTTGGACATGCAACACCCGACGACCAACAAGGCAGCCGAGGCCACGACCATGTTTAGGCCGTACCGAGTGCTCGGATTATCAAAGCTAAACGAATAAGCGAGCGCATCGTAGATCCGCCCCGGTGTGAGGGCGTACTCCGTGGGACGCAGCATCCGGGGCAGAGAAAGGTAATTCTGCTGAATCAGGTTGAGGATGTCTGTCTTGTGACTCGCCACGTATTCCGAGGCGCGAAGAACGGCGAAGGGAAGCTCGGCAGCGCCGACCGCCAGAAGGGCAAAGACCACCAGGCTGGGGAAACGCCACAAGAAGCTGTCGGGCTTCCATCTTTCTCTGAAAAAACGAAAACGTGAGTGTCCCACTACCGGGTTGCTCAGCCAGTTCGCCGCATAGGCGGCAAGCACGGCATTGGCGAGCGTCCATAGATAGGCGTAGCGCCCGGGGGCGCGAACTAGATTGTAGCCAGGAAGGGTCGAGATCAAGGACAAGAGCTTGATCGGAGACGAGTCGGCCAGCCCAATGAGGAAGGAGACCAGGCCGACGATGGCGAAAAAGAACACGACGCGCGATCGCACGAGAAAGACTGCTACGACGCCGAGGATCAGCGGCAGGATGCCGACGTAGAGGCGGGTCTCCCATTGGGTCCAGAGGCCCCAATTGACGTTCGATGCGTCCCGGAAGAAGTAAGGGAAGATGAGGGTTACCAGATTGTAGACGGTTTGGGCCTGAGAGCTAGCCATGGCGTAGTCGACGCCGCCGGCCCGCCTCGAAAAAGTGCCGAGCTCGTACAGGGGCAAAAGCTGAACCGCAGCAATCGCCAACCCCGTCAGGGGGACGACGGCAAGCGCCCAGGCAAGGAAGGTCAGTCGCCCGAACACCACCCTCGCAGCGAGAAGCAGGCGCCAGCCAAGGGCCCTCAGCTCGTCATGCCACTGGGCGAGGCGGGGGGGGTCAGGGGACAGGGG
>JACPQF010000024.1 GCA_016190625.1 Chloroflexota bacterium
ATGTAGTACCACTGGCTGGCATGGAAGTTGCGTCAATGCCAAAGAGAGGTCGCCGGGCAGCGTAATCGCAGCAAGACTGGGTGCAGGCAGGTGCGTAGCTGCAAGATGGCGTAAGGAGCTCGAAAATGAACCTGTTTGATCTTCGCTCACAGGACCAGAAACCGTTCGACAACCAATCAAACGAGGGGAACCTGCTGCCACGGCGCTCCTACAGTCAGACGCAACTCTTCTTCGTTCTTCGGTTGATGCACTTGCTGGACGTGCGGCGGAGGGAGGCGGAGACGATCGAAGAGTGGCAGCTAAAGCTTTTGGATAGGGCGATCTACTCCACCTTCGTGGACTGCCTGGAGCAGGAGGTTGGGGATGATGCCCGCGAACTCCTGCATCAACAGGAGGCGGCCAAGCAGGGCTAACACTAGGCCTATCGAGAAAACAAAGGGCGCGGCGTCCTTCTCCGGAAGGACCGCCTCGCCCTTTTGGTTTTCCCTAAAGGTCCGTTGACAACTTTGGCAAACTTGCTATACTTTAGCTGCCGAAACCATTCTCCGCCGGACTCGAGCAGACAAGGGTAGTTGTTCGACTGGCTCAGATGGATCATTTTCTGTGTGGTAAAAGGGGAGGGACGGAAGATGTCGCAGCAAGTACCACTTCAGGATATTGATCTGCTGGCCCGAATGAATCAGTACCTTGATAGCATTGGCGCCTACCTCAGGGAGGGACGCGGCTGGCTCATTTTCAACGCCCAGGGCCAGCGCTCGTCCCGCATCACCAAGTTCCTTCTCGATGCCCTCACCCGCAAAGAGCCGCGCGTGGGCCACTACTTCGTGCCCTGGCGTGACTTTGCCCTGAATGCCTACATGGTCCAGGTAGAGCTAGCGGGCCACCGGCCAGATCGGGGAGAGCAGATTCCTAGCTCGCGGCTGCGCCGGGAATACGAGATCGCCAATAACGTCACCTTCGATCAGTTGAAAAGGATGACCGAGCTTCCCCTTGTCATTCTCAGCGGTGTCGCTCCTCACTGCGCCTATGAGGTTCGCTACCTCGATTCCATCGTCGAAGTGCGCCACCGCACCCGCCTCGCCACCGTCCTCATCACGCCCCGGTCGATGGAGGAGCTATCCTCGGACTTCCGCGCCACCGACGAGGAGAACGACCCCTGGTCGCGGTTCTTCGAGCGAATGTATCAGTCCAGCCTGATCGCGTTGTAGATTTTGTGGCTTGGTCGCCAAGGGTGCGGTTAAGACGTCACAGATTCTTGCGTCGAAGTATTCGTTCGCTCATCTCTCAGCATGATGTGGTTGCCTAGTCGGGAAGTATATGATACCATAACAAAAGACAAGCAACGCTGAGGTGATGACCATGCCGAGTAGAACGAAGAAAGCCACCTTTAATCTCCATGAAGAGGTACTTACCGCTATAGACGAGGCTGTTAGCCGTGGTGCAGCCCCTAGCAAGAATGCCTTTGTCGAGAGAGCGCTGACCAAAGAGCTGGAAGAACTACAACGATTGGAGCGCAAGGCGCTCTGGGAGCAGGCAGCAAGAGACCCCCTTTTCCTCAAAGACGTGGAGGAGATCGAGCAGGCCTTCATGTCTGCGGATGCAGAAACGGCGAGGAGGATAGTTTGATGCCTCCTCTGCAATGGGCGGTGTTTCAAGCTGTTCTCGACCCTGTGCAAGGATCCGAGCAGAGTGGAATGCGGCCAGTGCTCGTAGTAAGCAACGACGAATTCAATCAGGTCATGCAGAATGTGACTGTGCTGCCCATGACCTCAACCCAGCGGCACATTTACCCTGCGGAAGTGCTTCTCGTCGGTGGGGAAGCCGGCCAACCCCGGGATTCGATTGTTCTTGCCCACCAAATCAGGACTATCTCCAGGCTCCGTCTAAGACATCAACTTGGACGCTTGGACGATCCTGCGCTACGTGAGGCAGTGCGGCGAGCAATGAGGCAGCACCTTGACCTCCGATAACTCACGCCGGAAGCTCATAACCATCGGCATTGCTCTGGGCATGTTCTTGTCCGCTCTCGATACGACCATCGTGGGCACGGCGATGCCGACGGTCATCGCCAGTCTTGGCGGCACGGAGCTGTTTAGCTGGGTGTTTGCTACCTACATGCTGGCTTCCACCACGTCCACGCCGCTGTTTGGCAAGCTCTCGGACCTGTTTGGCCAACGGACGCTGTTTGTCGTCGCAGTAGGGCTGTTCCTGCTCGGCTCGGCCCTGGCCGGCGCCTCGCAGACCATGACGCAGCTCATCGTGTTCCGCGCCATTCAGGGCATCGGCGGCGGCGGGCTCATGGCGTTGGCCTTTACCATCATCGGCCACGTCTTCTCGCCCACGGAGAGGCCCAAAATACAGGGCGTCCTTAGCGCCATGTGGGCGATCGCCAGCATCGTCGGTCCGGCCACCGGCGGCCTCATCGTCGACCATTTGAGCTGGCGCTGGACCTTCTTCATTAATCTACCCATAGGCGTGATCCCGGTGGTGCTCATTCTGGCCAACCTCGAGGACGTCCGCCGTCAGGGCGCCAAGCCGGCCGTCGATTACGTCGGCGCCGCGCTTCTCTCGGCCAGCATCGTTTCCTTGCTGTTCGCTCTCCTGCGGGCCGGCACGGAGGGCTGGGCCTCACTGTCCACGTTGGGCCTGTTCGCCCTCGCCGCCATTCTGCTCGCAGTGTTCGTAGTGAACGAGCGCCGGGTCGAGGAGCCCATCGTGCCGCTGGGCCTGTTCCGGCTTCGCACCTTCTCGGTTTGCAACCTGGGAAACCTGATCACGGGCGCTGCCCTGTTCGGCATTACGGGCTTTATTCCCCTATTCGTCCAGGGCGTTCTCTCCGGCTCGGCCACCGCCGCCGGCATGGCGCTGATGCCGCTGAGCTGGGGCTGGCCGCTGGGCAGCATAGTTGGCGGACAAGCCGTCAACCGGCTGGGCTATCGCAACGTGGGCATCGTCGGCATGGCGTTCATGGTGTCCGGCTTCTATCTGCTGGCGGGAATGGGCGTCGATAGCACGCCAATCATCGTCGGCCGGAACATGTTCTTAGCCGGTCTGGGCATGGGGCTGCTGACGCCGACGGTCTCGGCCGCCATCCAAAACGCCGTGCCCCGGGCCCAGATGGGCGTGGCCAGCTCTTCTGTGGTGTTTTACCGGAGCATCGGGGGCACAGTGGGCGTAAGCGTAGCAGGCGCCATCCTCAACAGCCAGATGATCGTCTGGGCCAGCAAGCTGGTCGGTGGCGATTCCCTGCGCTCCCTCTCGGCCAGCTTGGGCATCAACCTCGGCGATCCCCAGGTTTTGCTCAAGCCGGAGCTCGGCGGCGCGCTCCCCGCGGCGGTCCGCGCTGCGTTGGGCCAGTCCCTGTCCAATTCGCTCTCCACCCTGTTCGCCGTTTGCCTGGTGTTGCTGGTGTTCGGCCTCGTCGTCTCCCTGTTCATGCCCAACTCGACGCCGGCCAAGGACATGGCCGGAACCGTGGCCAATGCCGCAGTTCCGAGGGATACAGCCTCCGGCTAACTTGGCCATTGCACGGATCCATCGCAAACGTTATGCGCAGTCATGCGCAGCCGCCATGGGATCAATCCCAAGGCTAAGAGCAGAAGCGCGCTGAAGCGTGCTGTGGTCCCGGACGCCGTTCCTTAGCCTGCTGATTGATCCGCAGGGTCCCGGAAATGTGACATTGCCAAGCTAAATTGGTGTGGCTGATCAGCGGGCCAACTGCTTTCTCTTGTGGTTGTCAGCACCCCAGATCGCGGCAACGACTTCTGTCCATGGCACGAGCTTCCGAATGAGCCCTGATTTCTGCATCATGGTAGGGCCGCTTTCAGAGGCGCGGCGGGCAGCGTCCACCAACTCCCGGTTTGTCCCGGCGGCCTCGATGAGCCACAACAGCATCTCAGGACAAACGACGTGGTTGAAGGCAAACTTGGCATCGCGATTCTTGTTAGGCACTCGCCCATAGGCGCCTGGACCGTCGTAATCTTCTAGCCAGCCGAGCCAGTGCTCCTTCTGGGTTTTGTACCAGACACGAGGATCCGGATGAGGCTCATCGGGCGGCAAACGTCTGATGACGCTGATAAACTCTGCAATGCTGATGGGCCGTTTCATGTTCGTCTCCCCTACCCGAACTGCGTGCCACCGCTATGTTTCACTTATCACAACGATTAGCAAGAGCACTTGACGCCTCCGACCGCTTGGTATACTATTTACACCGATCGACCGCCGAGGTCAAGAGCGACCGGAATTCCGCCAGCATTATGGTATGATCGATGCCCGACCATAATTACTTCTTCAATCTCATCTGGCAGATCGCGGATTTGCTGCGCGGCCCCTACCGCCCGCCGCAATACGAGCGGGTCATGCTGCCCATGACCGTGCTTCGCCGGTTCGATTGCGTGCTCGCCCCGACCAAGGCCAAGGTCCTCGCGGAATACGAGAAGCGAAAGAGTGGCAGACTCAACGACGACGCGCTCGATAGGTGGCTCAACCGTGCGGCCGGACAGCGCTTCCACAACCGCTCGGCGCTGGACTTCGAGAAGCTGAAGGGCGACCCTGACAACGTCGACAAGCACCTGGTCGCCTACGTCAAGGGCTTCTCGGCCAACGTCCGCACCATCTTTGATTACTTCGAGTTCGAGAACGAGATCGAGAGAATGCGCGAGGCTAACATCCTCTACCTCGTCGTCTCCCGCTTCTGCGACGTCGACCTCCATCCCAGCGGGGTGCCCAACGAGCAGATGGGGCTGATCTTCGAGAACCTCATTCGCCGCTTCAACGAGCTGGCCAACGAGACCGCCGGCGACCACTTCACCCCGCGAGAAGTCATCCGGCTCATGGTCAGCATCCTGTTCATCCACGACGACGAGCTGCTAGCCGTACCAGGAACCGTGCGCAAGCTCCTAGATCCGGCCTGTGGCACCGGTGGTATGCTGGCCGAGGCCCAAAACTACCTGCGCCAGCACCACGCTGCCGCCCGGCTTTTCGTCTATGGCCAGGACTACAACAAGCGCGCCTTCGCCACCGCCGCCTCCGACATGCTCATGAAGCAGGTGGACCATAACGGCAGCGGCGACAACGTCCGCTTCGGCGACAGCTTCACCGACGACAAGTTCGCTGGCGAGACATTCGACTACCTGCTCGCCAATCCGCCCTTTGGCGTGGACTGGAAGAAGCAGCAAAAGGACATCCAGCAGGAACACGACAAGAGAGGCTTCGCCGGCCGCTTTGGCGCTGGGCTGCCGCGAGTCAACGACGGCTCCTTGCTTTTCCTGCAGCACATGGTCGGCAAGTTCGAGCCAGTCTCGCCGGACCAGCAGAAGTACGGCTCGCGTCTGGCCATCGTCTTCAGTGGCTCGCCCCTTTTCACCGGCGGCGCCGGCTCGGGCGAGAGCGACATTCGCAAGTGGATAATCGAGAACGACTGGCTCGAAGCTATCATCGCCCTGCCGGAGCAGATGTTCTACAACACCGGCATCGGCACCTACGTGTGGATCGTCACCAACCGCAAGGAGCCGCGGCGCAAGGGCAAGATACAGCTCCTCGACGCCCGCCAATGTTATGTCCCTATGCGCCGCAGCCTGGGCGACAAGCGCCGGAAGATCGGCGAGGCCGAGGATGGGCGCGACCAGATTGCCGAGATCGTGCAGCTCTACGGCCGCTTTGAAGACGGCGAAACCTCGAAGATCTTCGACAACGCCGACTTCGGCTACACGCGGGTGACTGTAGAGCGGCCGCTGCGCCTGTGCTACCAGATGACGGCGGAAAGCCGGGCGAGCCTCCTCGAAGCCTTCCCCCTCCTAGCCGAGGACGTGGAAGCCATCGACAACGCCTTGGGCCGTGAACCGGCGCGGAACTGGAACATCGTGCGGGCGCGTGTCGAGAACCTACTCATGAGCGAAAATCACAGTGGAAGGCCCCCGAGCAGAAGCTCTTTCGCAGTCTGTTTACCCGGCAGCATGCCGACGCCGAGGCGGTGCAAAAAGGAGGCCGGGAGATGGGCTGCGAGCCCGACTCTGACCTGCGCGACTTCGAGAACGTCCCCCTCAAGGACGACGTCGACGCCTATTTCGAGCGCGAGGTGCGACCCCACGTTCCCGACGCCTGGCTGGATCGCAGCAAGGACAAGGTGGGCTACGAGATCAACTTCAACCGCCATTTCTACAAATACACGCCACCCCGGCCGCTGGAGGAAATCGACGCCGATTTGAAGCAGGCGGAGGAAGAGATCATGCGGCTGTTGAGGGAGGTGACGGAGTGATCCCATCGAAGGAGGTCACCTCGGAGTGCTTCGCGGAGTTGCCCAGAGGCTGGTCGGCAATGCGCATCAAGTACGGTTTCGGCTTGATTGGCAGTGGAACGACTCCGCCGACTGGTGGCGCGCGGTACTTTGATGGGATAGTGCCGTGGGTGAATACCTCGGAGTTGCGTGAGAACGTGATCTTTTCAACAGAAAAGACACTAACGAACGAGGCAATCGCGGAATTCACTACGCTCAAGACCTACCCTGCCGGCACGGTCTTGTTCGCGATGTATGGAGCCACTATCGGACGAGTGGCAATCCTCGGGGTTCCCGCGACAGTGAACCAAGCGGTGTGCGCCTTGGCAGAACCCAACCGTTTTTACCCTCGTTTTGCGTTTTATGGACTTCAGGCATCCCGCGAATTCCTTGCTTCGTCTTCCTCTGGGGGCGGGCAACCGAATCTCAACGCCGAGAAAGTACGAGACCACAAGCTGCCGTGTCCGGACATGGACAGTCAGCACACCATCGTCGACTATCTGGACCGGGAGGCAGCCCGGGTAGATGCCTTGATTCT
Source organism: Chloroflexota bacterium (assembly GCA_016190625.1). GTDB lineage: Bacteria > Chloroflexota > Dehalococcoidia > JACPQF01 > JACPQF01 > JACPQF01. The sequence continues at coordinate 6,813 of JACPQF010000024.1, forward strand.
GGCGAAGGAGCGTCTGTTGGGACTGTTGGCCGAGAAGCGCCGGGGGCTCATCACCCATGCGGTCACCCGCGGCCTCGACCCGGGCGTCCCTTTACGCGATTCCGGCATCCCCTGGCTGGGCGAGATTCCGGTGCATTGGAATCTTACCCGTTTGAAGTTTGTTGCTGAGGTTCGGGGTGGCCTTGCCCTTGGCCAGAGCTACCGCGCTGCGGAAGTTGTCGAGTATCCGTACCTGCGAGTTGCTAACGTTCAAGACGGACGCATGGACCTCGCCGAGGTTGCGACGGTCAGAGTTCCCAAGACAGAAGCGGAATCATGCCTCCTTCAAGTCGGCGACGTACTCATGACCGAGGGTGGCGACGCGGACAAGCTGGGTCGCGGCTGCATCTGGACGGGAGAAATCGCCCCTTGTCTTCATCAGAACCACGTATTTGCAGTACGCCCGAAGCTTGTCGGTTCTGACTGGCTCAATGCATGGACGTGTGCTGATATCGCAAAAGCGTTCTTCGAGAGCCGTGCCAAGCGATCAACGAACCTGGCTTCGATCTCAGCGACGAACATCGGGGAACTGCCGATAGTAATCCCTCCAGTAAGTGAGCAGAGTGTGATCGTTGCCCGTATTACTGAGGAGAGTGACAGGCTGGATTTGCTGCGAGCGGCGACGGAGCGAAGTATCGCCCTACTCAAGGAACGACGCGCCGCGCTCATTACGGCAGCGGTGACGGGTCAGATTAACGTCTGCTTGGAGGCCGTGTGATGGACGGGGCTCAGCTACGTGCCATCGTACTTGAGCTGGCCGCTCTTCCTGACGAGACGGAGTGGGTCGAATTCAAGCTCAACAAGGCCGTCCCCGACGAAATCGGCGAATATGTTTCCGCGTTCGCCAACTCCTGCGCGCTTCTTGGAAGGCCAGCCGCCTACGTACTTTGGGGCGTCGAGGATGGGACGCACCGGATCCTCGGAACCGCCTTCCGGCCGCGGGAGGTGAAGGTTGGTAATGAAGCGCTGGAAAGTTGGCTTGCGCACAATCTGACTCCGCGCATTGATGTACGCGTCCACGGAGGCGAGGTCGATCGATCCCACGTGGTCCTATTTGCCATCCATCCAGCCACCAATCAGCCCGTGCGCTTCAAAGGGATCGAGTACATTCGGATCGGGAGCTACAAGAAGAGGCTACACGACTATCCTGAGAAGGAACGCGAGTTGTGGCGCGTGTTCGACCGAACCCCATTTGAAAAAGGCGTGGCGAAGCCGGGAGTATCCTCGGACGATGTCCTCTCGCTGCTGACCCCAGCTATTTCAGCCTGATGAAACAGCCGCTGCCAGATAACCGGGCTGCCATCCTCGAACGCCTTGTAGCGGAAAAACTGCTCGTCCCAGGTCCCGGGGGCACCTACGACATTAGCAACGTGGGGGCGATCCTCTTCGCGCGCAACCTACCGGAATTCGACCGCCTGGGCAGGAAGGCGCCTCGGGTGATCATTTATCGGGGCGAAAACCGCGTCGAAACCATGAGGGAACAGGAGGGCCGCAAGGGTTACGCCGTGGGATTCGAGGGGATGATCTCGTACATAAACGACCGACTTCCGCAGAATGAGCAGATCGGCCAGGCCTTCCGCAGAGAGGTCCGTATGTACCCGGAGATCGCGATTCGAGAACTCGTAGCCAATGCATTGATCCACCAGGATTTCAGCATGGCCGGCTCAGGACCCAAAGTGGAAATCTTCGGCAATCGGATGGAGGTGTCGAATCCCGGCGTGCCACTGATCGATCCGCTGCGTTTCATAGACGAACCACCCCGTTCTCGCAACGAAATGCTGGCAGCCCTAATGCGCCGGATGAACATTTGTGAGGAGCGAGGAAGCGGTATCGACAAGGTAATCTTTCAGGTCGAGGTGTTTCAGCTACCAGCACCGGACTTCGGGTTGCCGGCGACAGCACGATCGCCGTCTTGTTCGGCCCACGCAGGTTCGCGCAGATGGAACGCGAAGAACGCGTACGGGCTTGCTATCAGCACGCCTGCCTTCAATTCGTATCGGGGAAGCGGATGTCCAACGCCACCCTTCGCAGGCGTCTGGGCATCAAGGATTCCAACTACCCGGCCGCGTCGCGGATCATCCGCGACGCCATCGATGCTAAACTGATCAAACCTTATGGCGAGCCAGAAGGGTCGAGAAAGGATGCTTCCCATGTTCCCTTCTGGGCCTAAGCAGTATGTAACGCGATGTAATTGGAGGCCGTTGACAGGCGGAAGGAAACAGCGGAATCCCTCGTCAGGAGCCGGTTTTTCTATGTGCAGGTTATGTAACCGAAGCGCTGAAAGCGAAGGCCCGGGCGAGCAATGGCAGTCCTTTCTTAATGTCATCTTCCACTTCATCGCGCAAAGCTCAGCCTACTGCACATCTCAAGGATTGGAGTGCTACACTCATTGCGGCGACAATGACGAGACCGACCGGCATACAAGCACGACGCCGCTAGATCGAGGCTATGGCAGAGAACCAGATTAGGGTTATGATGTAGCTATGATGCGCGTCGAGGTAAAGCCGGAACTACTGCGCTGGGCGTATGAGCGGGCCGGGTTTGCGGCCGGCGATCTCGCTCATCGCTTTCCCCAGCTCCTGGCCTGGGAGCACGGCGAGGCGCGCCCGACGCTCAAACAGGTCGAGCACTTCGCGATGGCCACGCACACATCCGTCGGCTACCTCTTCCTGCCTGAGCCGCCCGTCGAGCGCGTTCCGATTCCGGACTTTCGCACCGCCGGCAATGAGCGCATCGGCCGCCCGAGCCCGGATCTGCTCGAGACCATCTACATCTGCCAGCAGCGTCAGGAGTGGTATCGCGACTACGCTCGGTCCGAGGGCGAGGAGCCGCTTCCGTTCGTGGGTTCTGCGCATGTGACGGACGATATCGAAGTCACGGCGGCGGGCATCCGGCAAGCGCTAGGCTTCGATGTCGAGGAACGCCGGGAAATGCCAACCTGGACCGACGCTTTGCGCCGCTTCATCGAGCAGGCGGATGAACTGGGAATTCTCGTTATGTGCAGCGGCGTGGTGCTGAACAACAATCACCGGCGCCTGGATCCCGACGAGTTTCGCGGCTTCGCCCTGGCCGATGGCCTGGCGCCGCTGGTGTTCATAAATGGCGCCGACACTAAAGCGGCGCAGATGTTCACGTTGGCGCACGAACTCGTTCACGTCTGGCTCGGCCAGTCGGCCCTATCGGATGTGCAGCTTACCTCGGTGCCTGAACACGTCGTCGAGAGCTGGTGCAATCAGGTGGCCGCTGAACTGCTCGTTCCGTTGGAAGCTCTTCGCGCCGAGTATGATCGCAAGGCGGAACTTCGCGCCGAGACAGACCGCCTGGCACGACGGTTCAAAGTTAGCACGCTAGTAATTCTGCGCCGTATCCACGACTCCGGCAGCCTTACGCGCGGCGATTATCGGGCAGCGTTCGATGCTGAGATCGCCCGACTGCGCAGTCTCTCGAAGGGAAGCGGCGGCGACTTCTTCCTGACGCTCGGCGCTAGGGCGAGCAAGCGGCTTGCTCGTGCTCTCGTGGTCAGCACGTTGGAGGGTCGGTCTTCTTTTACCGAAGCATTCCGATTGCTGGGATTCAAGAAGATGGCGACGTTTCATGAACTCGCCAATAGTCTGGGGGTTGGCGGGTGATGGCTTACTTGCTTGATGCCGACGTGAGGAAACCATGAACCGAACCTGCGAAGCGGCTTTCGAGACCGTCATCGAAGATCACCTGCTCGAGAATGGCTACGTGCACGTTCCCGCTGAGGGCTTCGACCGTGAGAGGGCGATCTTCCCCGACACGGTGTTGGCCTTCATTCGCCAGACCCAGCCCAAGGAGTGGGCCAGGCTGGTGACCCTGCATGGCGAGCAGACCAGGGCGCAGGTCCTCGGCGACCTTTGCAAATGGATGGACGCCAACGGCGCCCCTGGCCACGCTGCGCCACGGCTTCAAGTGCTACGGGCGGACCTTGCACGTGGCCTTCTTCAAGGCTGCCCACGATTTGAACCCCGATTTGGAGGCCCGCTACGCCGCCAACCGTCTGGGGCTGACCCGGCAACTGCATTTCTCCTCACGTTCCGGCAAATCCCTCGATCTCACCCTCAGCCTGAACGGCATTCCCGTCGCCACTGTCGAGCTCAAGAACCGGCTCACCGGGCAGTCGGTGGACGATGCGATCCGCCAGTACCGGCAAGACCGCGACCCGCGGGAGCCGATCTTCGAGTTCAAGCGGCGCACGCTGGTTCATTTCGCCGTGGACACCGAAAGCGTGTTCATGACCACCCGGCTGGCAGGCACGGCAACCCACTTCTTGCCCTTCAACAAAGGTCACGACGGCGGCGCCGGCAACCCGCCGGACCCGGCGGGGCGCAGCTACCGCACGGCTTACCTGTGGGAGGAGGTGTTGCAGCGAGATAGCTTCCTCGACTTGCTCGCGCGCTTCATCCATCTGCAAGTCGAGGAGAAGCGCGACGACGAGGGACGCAAGACGAAGACGGAAAGCATGATCTTTCCCCGCTACCACCAATTGCAGGCCGTACGCCAACTGGTGGCCGCCGCCGGGCGCGAGGGGGTGGGACATAACTATCTGATCGAGCACTCCGCTGGCAGCGGCAAGAGCAACACCATCGGCTGGCTGGCGCATCGTCTGGCCTCATTGCATGACATCCAGAATCGCCGGGTCTTCGATAGCGTGGTGGTGGTCACCGATCGGGTAGTTCTCGACCAGCAGTTGCAGGACACGATCTACCAGTTCGAGCACAAGCTCGGCGTGGTTCAGAAAGTCGAGGAGAGCTCCCGCCAACTGGCGGAGGCGCTGGAGAACGCGGTGCCCGTGATCGTCACGACCCTGCAAAAGTTCCCGTTCGTTTCACGGCAACTGCTCAAAATGGCGGAAGAGCGCGGCGAAAGCGGCACGGGCGTCCTCCCGACGCGGCGCTGCGCGGTGATCGTCGACGAGGCCCATAGCTCGCAGGGCGGGGAGACCGCCACGGAGTTGAAGGAGGTGCTGGGGGGTGAGGGCCTCAGGGAGAAAGCCAGACAGCGAGCCGCGGAGGAGAGCATGGAAGAGCTCTTTCACAGCATGGCCAAGCGCGGACGCCAGGCGAACCTGAGCTTCTTCGCCTTCACCGCCACGCCGAAACACAAGACTCTGGCCGTGTTCGGACGCGAGGGAGAGCCGTTCCACCGCTACACCATGCGACAGGCCATCGACGAGGGGTTCATTCTCGACGTGCTAAAGAACTACACGACCTACGCCACCTACTTCAAGCTCCTCAAGTCGGGCGAGGACGATCCAAACGTCGAGCGCAAGAAGGCGGCAAGGGCGCTGGCGCGCTTCCTCAGATTGCACCCGCACAACATCGCCCAGAAGACCGTGGTCATGGTCGAGCACTTTCAGGGGGTGACCCGGCACAAGATCGGCGGCCGGGCCAAGGCTATGGTGGTCACGGGATCGCGCCTGGAGGCGGTCCGCTACAAGCAGAGCTTCGACCGGTACATCCAGGCGAAGGGCTATCCCATCAAGACGCTGGTGGCCTTTTCGGGCGCGGTGCAGGACGACAAGCTGCCCGGCGTGAGCTACATGGAAGAAGGCATGAACAAGGGCATTCGCGAGAAGGAGTTGCCCGAGAAGTTCGCCACGCAGGAGTACCATCTGCTTCTGGTGGCGGAGAAGTACCAGACCGGATTCGACCAACCCCCTGCTACACACCATGTTTGTGGATAAGCGTCTGGCGGGAATCCTGGCCGTGAAAACCCTTTCCCGGCTGAATCGCACCCATCCCCTCAAAGAGGACACCTTCGTCCTCGATTTCGTCAACGACCGCGAGGAGATTAGTGAGGCGTTCAAGACCTACTACGAGGGCGCGGAAATGGGCGAAGAGGTCGACCCGGCGCGCATGTACCAGATCAGGGGCGAGCTGGACGCCTCAGGCGTCTACCTGGCCGAGGAGGTCGAGCGCTTCTGCGCCGTCTACTTCAAGCCCAGGCAGCGACAGAGCGCCGCGGATCATCAGGCGATGAACACGACGTTGGATCAGACGGTCTCCCGCTTCGCGGTGCTCCAAGAGGAACACGAGGAAGAGGCTGAGCTGTGGCGCGGCAAGGTGCAGGGTTTCTGCAATCTCTACGCCTTCCTCAGCCAGGTGATTCCCTATCAGGACTCGGACCTGGAGCGCTTATACGTGTTCCTCCGGCATCTGGGGGCGAAATTGCCGGCTCGGCCTACCAGTTCGACGACGAGGTTCGTCTCGAGTACTACCGCCTACAGAAGATCAGCGAGGGATCGATCAGCTTGGGAGGAGGGGATGCCCCATATCTGAACGGCCCGACGGAGGTCGGGAGCGGTCTGGTGCGCGAGCAGCCGGTCTTGCTGTCACAACTGATCCACGCCTTGAACGAGCGCTTTGGCACGGACTTCAATCAGGCGGACCAACTGTTCTTCGATCAGATCGTCGAAGCGGCCCTGGCCGATGAGGATCTGCGGCAGGCAGCGGTGGTGAATCCCGGCGACAAGTTCGAGCTGGTGTTCAAAAACCTGATAGAAAGTCTTTTCGTGGAGCGGATGGACCAGAATGAGGTAATCTTCGTGCGGTTCTTGAACGATCAGCCGTTCCAGAAGGTCTTCACGGCCTGGATGGCCGCGGAAGCCTACCAGAGGCTTCGGGGCGGGACCGGCGCGGGTTACTGATCGATGCGTGGGTTCCTAAACTTTCTGTAGTGGCCGCCCTCTGTGGCGGCCACGGAGGGCTGTGGCTGTGGCGGCTACGGAGGGCCGCCACTACGGATTTAGGTCTTGACGCATCCATCAGTAACAGGAGTTACGCGGTCACATTGTGTGGAGGGCGACTTTGCCGTCCTCATGTAGGGGCGAAGCATTCGCAGAACCAGCCCATTTGGAGCTCTCAACAACGTTTGCGAATGCTTCGCCCGCCCGGGTTGTTGCCGCGCCGAGCTCTATCGCAGGGAACAGTCGTGATCGCGGGGCAGCGCAGGGCGGGCGAAGCGTTTGCGCTGGGCCTCAGACTGGCCGCAAGTCTTGTTCGCAAACGCTTCGCCCCTACACTGACCGGGTCCAATCCGAACGATAAGTGGAGACCACCGCGTAAGTCCTGTCAGTAAGACACAGAAAGAGGGCAGAAAAGTAACCGGGCCAGCCCACCTACTGGCTGACCCGGCTACTGTGAGGAAGGTATCGGCCTTGCTGGCCAAGGAAGTAATCAGACGCTACTTGGTCCCGTAGAATAGACCGAGGACCAGACCGTAAACAAGTTGATTGACTATCCACATCGTAGCCGCCAGGGCTCCGAAAGCGATTGCTCCCGAAAACACCAGACCCCACGCCACCAGCGGCATGAATATTCCGACGAAAGTGGTCGGCAGCAGGGAGTAGACCAGGCCACGGGTCCAGCCGGGGCCGGGAAGCAGCTCGTAGAAGCCATAGGCGTAGATCAGGCCCAAAATGACCCCGATTACCACGTGAACAGCCGTGCCTATGAGCACGACGTTCTCCTGGATGCCGAACAGGGTGCCAAGGGCCCTGGCCACTTCAAGCTGGGAGACGCCGGCCGCCTGCGTCAGGTAGATCCAGGCCGTCATCGCGAACGTCGCCGCGACCCCCGCCACGGTGGCCCGCCAAAACGTTGGAAGAGCCATCCAGGGAACGGCAACTCTCGTGTGAAGCGTCGTCGAAGCTCTCTCAACCATTTCTTTCCTCCTTACTTGCCGCAGTGGCCGCCGCCACCGCTAGGAACGCCTGCGGCCTTTTCACCTCAGGCCATTCTCAACTTCCAACCTGAGTGTAACATCGCTACGTTAAGATCCACGTAAAGAACAAATAGCTGAAAGCTACGGATTCGCTGACTGTTCCCGGGAGAGGGCGAAGAGGTAGCCACCGCCGCGCCTGGTGAGGATGTAGCGGGGGTCGGAGGGGTCAGGCTCGATCTTGGCGCGCAGGCTCCGGATATGGACGCGCAAGCGCTCGGGGTCTCCCTCACCGTCGGGCCATACCTCATCCATCAGCTTCTCGGTGCTGACCACGCGGTTGGGCGTGCGACTCAAACAGGAGAGGATCCGGCTCTCGATGGGGGTGAGCTTGACCTCGTTGGAATCGATCTTCACACTGTGTTTGGCGAAGTCGACGGTTATCCGGCCGTCGAGCACGATCTCGGACTCCTGAGGACGACTGCCCGCCGTTCGCTTGAGAATTCTTTCTATCCTGGCTAGCAGTTGGGGATAGCGGAAAGGCTTAACTACGTAGTCCTCGGCGTACTGGCGCAGCCCCTCGACGATGGTCTTCTCGGTACCGACGGCGGTGAGCATGATGATCGGGACGTTGAGGAACTTTTTGATCTCGCGGCAAACCTCGAAACCATGCATGTCCGGCAGCAGGAGGTCGACGATGGCCAGATCGGGCACCTTTCGGGATACCGCCTGGAGGGCATCCCGTCCCGTGGGCGCGGCCATCACCTTGTAGCCATCGGATTCCAGGTTGAAGCTCAGAATCCGCCGGATGTCGGGGTCGTCGTCTACCAAGAGTATTCGAGGAAACTCAAACATCGTATGAACCACCTATTGCAGCCATCGTTCAGGGCCTTGAACGTATGCCATGCGTAGGGGCGAATCCTTCCGCCGAAGGATTCGCCCCTACGGGTTCTCTAGAACGAGCTAGGTTGTCTCAGCCAGCGGCAGACTGAAGCCGAAGGTGGAGCCTTCGCCGGCCCTGCTTTCTACCCAGATTCTGCCACCCATCGCTTCGACGTAGGCCTTGCAGATATGGAGCCCGAGGCCGGTGCCGCCGACCGGTCGAGTAGCGACGTTGTCCACCCGATAGTATCGCTGAAATACGTGCTGGATCTCTTCTGGCGGAATCCCTACACCCTGATCGCTCACGCTGACGATCACCTCGGGGTCTTCGACGCGTCCCTGGATCCGGATGTCGCCGCCCGAAGGCGAGTAGGCCACGGCGTTGGAGACCAGGTTGGTGAGCACGTCATCCAGCCGCTCCCTATCGGCCATGACGCGGGGAAACCCTTTCGGCAGATCGATAATGAAAGAGTGGCGAGGGTTCTGCGGGCGAAACCGTTGGACTACGTCGCGGGCTACGGGCATAATGGAGATCGCTTCCTTGGCGAACTCCATCTTCCCCGCCTCCATCTTGGACAAGTTCAGCAGGTCCTGAACAAGCCTGGCGAGCCGGTCGCTGGTCCGGCTAATGCCGTCGATGAACTCCCGCCTCAGCTCGGGGGTCAGCCTTATGTCGTCGCGCAGCAGGGTTTCCGCATATCCCTTGATCGAGGTCACCGGCGTGCGCAGCTCGTGAGAGGCCCGGGCCACGAATTCCGACTTTAGCCCGTCCAGCTCTCGCAGAACTTTTACCTCGCTCGCCTCCTGGAGGAGCCTGGCGTTCTCGATGGCCACCCCCAGTTGGTTGCCGATGGCCATGAGCAGTTTCTCCTTGTCGGGGGTGACGGGGTTGCTCTTGTTTGCCAGGACGGTCATTATCCCCAACAATCGCTCTTTGGATTGCAAGGGAACCATTGCCACGCTCAGCTTGTCGGCTAGTCCGTCGTCGCCAGCCGCCTGCTCCACGTCGATGACGCTGGTCTCCACCAGCCCCGTCGTCTGCTTGATAAGGCTAGCCAGCAGCTTGCTCCCCGTTCCGTTGGCCCGGCTACCCTGCGAGGTGCGCGAGACCTGCAGGAGGAGGTCCCCCTTTTCATCGTCAAGCAGATAAATGCTCCCCTCCTCGGCGAGAAGGATCTCCAGTATCTTGGTGAGAGCAGAGTCGAGCGTGGAAGTCAGGTCAAACGAATGGGAAATGGCGGCGGCGACCGCGCTCAGGGCCGAAACCTCTTCCAGACGGTGCTGCAACTCCTGATTCACCACCATCAGCTCCTGGCTGTTTGCCTCTAGCTCCTCGTTGGATCGCTGCAGGCTCTCCCGCGATTCCCGCAAGTGCTCGGTCATCACGTTGAAGTTGTCCACCAGCTCGCCTATCTCGTCCTTGGACTCCCGCTGCACCGTTTTGCTCAAATTGCCCTGCGCTATCTCTTTCATCGCCCAGCCGATGGCGCCCAGGGGGTTGACCACCGTCATGCGAATGAGAATGCGAATGGCGATGGTAATGACGCCAAAGGCGATCAGGGAGGCGACGAGCATGCGAATCTGGGTGTTCTTGATCTGCTCCTTCACATCCTCCATGGACGAGGATACCGATACGACTCCCCTTACCGTCTCTTCGCTCCCGTGGCACTTCTGGCAGGCCGCGTCGTTGAGCAAGGGCTTGAGCTGGGTGACGTAGTCCTTACCGTCCATAGACTCGTTGAGCTTCGTCGGCATGCCCGTTCTCACAACTTCCTGCACCATGAACTTCATTTCCGGATCGTGGGACACACTTGGCCGATCGGTAAAAACCTCGTTCCCCTGCTTGTTGAAAACCTGCAGCTTCTCAACCTTGTCGATCTTCCTCATGTTTTCCACGAGTTGGTGAGCGAAATCGCCCTTGCCCGAGAGCATGATGTTCTGAATGCTGGTGACGACGGTGGAGGCGAGAAGGTTCACTTCGGTCCGGTCCTGGTCGAGCAGACTCGTCGTCTGCTGCTGAATGTCCAGGAACACGAAGAGAGTGAGACTTATTCCGACGGCGGCAATCACCAACCCGAGTATCTTGTTCTCCAAAGTTGGTCTAAACATGCCAATACCCGTCCATTCCAATCGGCGGTTCAACTGCCCATTATGGGATTGATTATAACCGCCGTTGCTATTGTGTCAAGAAGCTTGCTTCCTCTAACTGCTCCGAGTCCTACTTAGTCCTACTTAGTAGGACGGGCGAGGAGCATTCTGCTGCTAACACGTACGGGCGGACGGCCGTCCGCCCCTACGATCGCCAGAGACATCAGCGAACTGCTGTAGATTGCCCGATCTGAATGACGCCCTAATTAAGACTCCTGATATAGGCTACCAGATTCTTCAGGTCGCTATCGCTCACCTGGCCGGTGCTGAAGGCGGGCATGAGAGCGCCCTTGCCCTTTCTTATGACTGTCTCGACGTCAGAGTCTTGCGGGGAGCGCTGCTTGAAATCGGCAGTATTGAGAGCCGGTCCCACTCCCTTGTTTCCTCCCGGATGGCAGGACGTGCAGTTCCTGTCGAAAACGGCCTTTCCTGCTGTCGCCGACCCGGTAGAAGAAGCCCCCGTAGAGGCGGGAGCCGTTGTAGCAGCCACCGGAACCGCAGAGCTTGGGGAACTTGACGCGGAGGAGCCAGCCTTGCTCGATGAAGACGGAGTCGAGACCGCGGCCGCCTCGGTGCTGCCCCAGACCCGCATCTCCTCCGGACGTGCCGCCGTCCCAAACTGGAAGGCGAAGACTATGAACACGGCGCCAATGACCATAGACGCCAGGATTATCAGAACCTCTTTGACACCCGTTGCTCGCAGAATCATCGTTCCCATCTCCTACTTCAGTGTGCGTAGGTAAGCGATAATGGCGCTGAGCTGCTCGTCGCTAAGGGCGGTATCGTTGAAGGAGGGCATACCGCCGGTCGTGCCGCCTCTCACCAACTTGGCGAGGGCATCATCTGTAGCGAACTTGCGGTGGAATTCTCCGCCCGAGATCTTCGGCCCTGCTCCGGCGTTGGCACCCGGATGGCAGGTGTTACAGAAGATGTTGAAGGTTGCCTTGCCGGCCTGCGCCAGCGTCATCGGCGGTGGCGCCTTCTTGAGCGTCAGCAGATAGGATACCAGCTCGAGAACTTCCGGATCGGTAAACTGGTAGTCGGGCATAGCTGCGGTGGCGCCTGTTCGCTGGGGCTCTTTCAGATGCTTGATCAGGGCCGTGGCGTCGAGCCTTCTCCCTACCGTGGTAAGGTCGGGGCCGATCTTCCCGCCTATCCCTGCCACGTTATGGCACACCGAGCACCGGCGATCTTGAAACACTGCCTTGCCCGCTCGCTCAATCGGAAGCAGCTTGCCCCCCTGATCCGCGCTGGCGGCGCCGACGATCGTGGGCGCCGTGGCCGAGGCATAGGTCAGGTAGCCCATTCCCAAGACAGACAAGACGCCAATCGCCGTCACGATAGGCCTATTGAAGGCATGGCGCAGCTTGCTGCGGTCGAGGAATGGCAGCAGCACTAGCACGCCGATGCCGGCGATGGGTAGACCCAAGGCCGCCACCCACTCGAGGGAACCGGGAAAGTACTTTAGCGCCTCGAAGAGGAACAGGAAATACCACTCGGGTCGGGGAGCATAGGCGGTATTGGTGGGATCCGCCTGAGCCTCCAGCGGCGCGCCCCTGAATATCGCCAGACCAAGAATGGCGAAGAGCACCAGAAGTGCGGCCACGGTATCCTTGAATATGATGTTGGGAAAGAAGGACTTGCCGCCGACTTTGGAATCGGAGTACTCCTTCTCGTACTCCTCTTTCCTGCTCACCTTTTTTTCCTTTGTCCTGCGAAATACGTCGTACGATTGCATCGCACCTCTCCCTCTACTTCTTCTTAGCCGGGCCGGAAATGCCCTGCTTTACTACCATGAACAGATGGACGCTGACGAGGGGTAGGGCTATTGCCGGCAGAAATAGCACGTGGAAGGCATAGAAGCGGGTGAGAGTGACGGCCCCCAGATCCGCCCCGCCTCGCAACACCTTTAGCACGAAGTTGCCGATGAGAGGCGCCTGCTCCGCCATGTTCGTCCCCACCACGGTGGCCCAGTAGGCCTTCTCATCCCAGGGCAGAAGGTAGCCGGTGAAGCCAAAGCCAAGGACGAGGGTGAGAAGCACGACGCCGACGATCCAGGTGGTTTCCCGGGGATACTTGTAGGCGCCCATAAAGAACACACGTAGCATATGGGCGAGGACCAAGATGACCATGCCGCTGGATCCCCAGTGGTGAATGCCTCTGATCAGCGTGCCAAACGTGACCTCACTCTCGATGAACCGGATGCTGTCCCAAGCGTGGTCGGGGGAAGCTGAGTAGTAGATGGCGAGGAACATTCCCGTGGTCAACTGCATGATCAGCAGGAATAGCGTGGCGCTGCCGAAGGTCCACCACCAGTTGATACCCTTAGGCATCTTCCTGAACAGAAGATGCTCGAAGAATGGCTTGATGCTCAGCCGTTCGTCCAGCCAGTCCAACACCTTAACCATTGATCACTTCCTCCCGAACCAATAGTTTTCCCCCTTCCACCCTGTTGGCGAAGCGACGGAGAGCCCGCGGGGGCGGCCCTGAGATGACATTGCCCTCCAGATCGAACACGCCATTGTGGCAGGGACAAAGAAACTGGTTCTTGTCAGTGTGCCAACTGTAGGGACAGCCCAAATGGGTGCAGCGGGGATCGTAGACGACGAACTGAGAATCGCTCTTTTTGACTACCCAGCAGGACTTACCTGAAGGCTCCTCGATCCAGCCGTCCGCCTTGTAGATAACGTAGTCCACTTTCTTCGGCTGGCCCGCTTGGAACCCTGAGATGTTGCCCACCTCGATCCAGCTCTGCTGTTCCCCCTTTAGAGCGGGCGAGATGGTGTGTACCACCGCCGGCAGGCCAATGACGCCGCCGATGAAGCCGGCCATGGCGAAAATGGCACGGGAGAGAAAGCGACGCCTGCTCATTTCATGTTCGGGTTCCGCCCCGGGTGATCCGCTTCCCGTGGCATACGGCCTCGGGGTTGTTTCGACCATATGCTCCCTCCTTCCTTAACGGAGGGCCTTTTCAGACTTGAGCCTCCGGCCCCCTCGTCGTGAGCTCATTCTGGTCTTTGACCCTCAGTTTAATCATCCAACATTAAGATTTCCATTAAGATCCTTATGTTCCTGGCACGATCTTAATCTTGGCCGCCGTGTTGAGTCAAGTAGAACCATTACCAAAGGACAGTTGACTTGGACTCGCCAATCTGATACTATTGGGTCGAAACCTAATAGGTTTGAACCCAGTAGGTTTAAACCCAATAGATTGGAGAATCAGTTGCCGTGGTTTCACCATCTGCACCGGCGCCGCCCTTCTTCAACCGCGAGCGTGAGCTGGACCAATTGGAGGCGGTCTGGGCCGCCCACGGGGCTCAACTGGCGACCCTTTGGGGTCGCCGTCGGGTGGGCAAATCTACTCTCCTCACCCGCTTCGCGTCCGGCAAACGCTCTATCTACCTTTACGGCACTCGCATGGCGGAACGGGACATCCTCGCCGGGCTGGCCAATCAGGTGGCCGAGACGTTCGACGACCATTATCTGCGCTCGGCCCCCTTCCCAACGTGGGAATCTGCCCTCAACTATCTGGCCGCAAAGGCCGAGGCCGGTCGCCTTCTCCTCATCTTCGACGAGTTCCCCTATCTCTGCGAGGTGACAGCCGGTCTCGATACGCTGGTACAGCGCTGGTGGGATCGCTTCCACCAGTCTGCGGATCTGATGCTGGTGCTCGCCGGCTCCGGCTTCTCCTTTATGGCGGGACTGACGGGGGCGCGGGGAGCCCTTCACGGACGACGGACCGCCCAAATCGAAGTGCATCCCTTCGACTACTTCGACGCCACCAGCTTCTTCCCCCATTTGACCGCCGGGGATAGAGTACGTGCCTACGCCTGCTTTGGCGGCATCCCCGCCTATCTGCGTCATTGGGACCAGACAAGCGATCTAGCCGAGACAATCAGGAAAACGCTGTTGACGCCCGGCCATCACTTGTTCCGTGAAGGCGAGGAGTTGCTCCGCACCGAATTCCATCAAGAGGCGCTCTACGCCTCCATCCTGCGCGCCGTGGCCAGCGGGGAGCACCGGCCCAGCGACATCGCTCGCGCCGTGGGACGCCACAGCGCCGACGAGATCTTCGACCATCTCCGTCGCCTCCTCGACCTTCATTTCCTCCGCCGGGAGGTGCCGATTACCGAATGGCAGCGTCCCCGTACGCAGCGTGTGCTGTATCGCCTGGCTGATCCTTACCTGCGCTTTTGGTTCCGCTACGTCTCGCCGTTCCAGTCCTTTCTCCAGTTGGGGAAAGCCGTGGAAGTCTGGGGGCGTGACATCCAGCCAACGCTGGACGAGTTCGTGGCAAGCACGACGTGGGAAGAGGCATGTATTCAGCATCTCTGGCGCAGATTGGCCGCCGGGGCCCTTCCCACCAGGTTTGCCCAGATCGGTCGCTGGTGGGATGGCAGCCACGAGGTCGACATAGTGGGCCTGTGGCAGGGGCAGGTCACGGTCGCCGGGGAGTGCAAGTGGACGACCGAGCCGATGAGGGAGGGCGTCTTTGCTGCGCTCCAACAGAAGGTGCAAGTTCTTCCACTGAATGGATCGCCCCTCTGGGTGCTGGCCAGCCGCTCCGGCTTCGACCCGGTGCTCCACCGCCGCGCCGAGCATGGGGACCTCTTGCTGCTGGAACCGGCAAGCTTGTTCCGCGACACGTAGCCGGCGGCAGTTGCTCGTTTCTCAGCCTCAGTTGCGGGTAAACGGATTTTTGTGCTGACCTGAGACCTGGACCTGATCTGGCTTCGTGCACTTTCCGGGCGGTGATCTTGCACCCTTGCTAAGCATGGCGGATCGCCTTGACCGTGCAGGCCATGAGACATCTCTATTGTCGGCTATTGACGAGAACGATACCACGAACGGATAATGCACTAATGTACACACGCCCACCCCTGTCTTAAGGACAACTTGGAGGTACCACTTGAGACTCTGGAGACGCGCCAATTGGATTCTTCCCGCCATCCTTTGTCTCACGTTGATCTTCGGCCTGAGGATCGCGACTCCGGAAATAGCCAGGCCGCCAGGTTACGAGACGCGCGCCGGAGCGTCCGAAGGAACGCAATCCCAGCCCAACGTTGACTCCGCCACCGCGACCGGAACGGCATCGGTGAATCCCACTGCGACAACCAATATGGCTCCGGCGTTTTCGGGAACCATCCAACTGGTTGGTGACCAACAACAGTCCGCCATGCTTTCGACTGGGTCCTGGAGACCTGGATGCCCGGTACCGGTATCGGCGCTGAGGGTCCTAGATGTATCCTACTTTGGGTTTGATGGAGCGGTTCATCGGGGGGAGATAATGGTCAACGCCGACGTGGCCAACTCGATCTTGACTGTCTTCCACGGCTTGTTTGATGCCCACTTTCCTATTCGCCGGATGCAGTTGGTTGAGGAGTTTGGGGCCAATGACGAAGCCTCTATGCAGGCGGACAATACGTCCGGCTTCAACTGCCGCGGGATACCGGGGGCAAGCAGTTGGTCGGAACACGCTTACGGACGAGCAATCGACGTCAACCCACTGGAGAACCCGGAAATAAGAAATGGGCACATCGATCCCCCGACGGCCGCTCGATTTGCGGACCGTTCGCTCAATGCACAGGGTATGATTCATCAGGGCGATGTCGCGGTCCTAGAAACCCAGCCGAAAAGTCTTGCTGGTTTGGCTGATATGTAGTATAATGCGTCCTAACATGCGAACGGAGGTTTGGTATGTTAGGAAGGCATTCTATGCAGGGTGGATTGTTTGAAGCGGACTATCTTCATCTCGA
>JACPQF010000142.1 GCA_016190625.1 Chloroflexota bacterium
AATCCCCAAACATGAATTTGGCGGAAGGCAAATGGAATCGTTGTAATACCCCACATTCGGAGTATGGCGCGCCCAGTCGTTGGGCCACAGACAGACCTCGTTCATCATGGAAACGCATGAAGTTGTGGTCGCCCAGGCGCATCCCAATGACCACCAGCGTGGTATAAGCCCGGCTGCAAATAACTGGATCCTGCGTTTGTTCACCTGCTATAGCAGCATTCAGGGCGAGCTCGCGAGCGTTAGCAATATCACCCTGCCACAAGCGAAAGTTGGAGGTAGCCAGATTGGCCTCGGCTTGCGCCTGTGGCGACGCCAATTGCTGGGCCAGCGATTGAAACTCGGCCACCATATCTGCTAGGCCTGCCGCATCTCCAAGGCTGAGGAGGATCCGGAATCGCTCGAAGCGAAGCTCGGTTGACTCTGTCAAGGACTCACGGCTAGCCAGCGCAGCAATGGCGGCTTTGTGGTGAAGATCTGCAATCTCAAAGTTGCCTCGATTCCATTCCGCTATGGTCAACCGGCGACGGAGACGATAGACAGATTGGGCGTCACCGACACGTTCTCGTTCGGTCAGCGCCTCACTCCATGCTGCTATGGCCGCGTCCACCTCTCCAAACGACTCCCATCCCTCGCCTAGATGCTCCAGCGACGAGGGCAGCACTGGCTTATCGGAGCCGGCAACAGATCGGTCCCGATCGAAACCCTCGTGGACCGGTGCCGACCCTGAGTCATCGGCCTCCATCGCGGGCACGTAAGTCGATGGCAAGGTAGCTAGATCGCCGGCCGCCAGCGGCGCAGCTTCAGCAAGGTCACCCTTGGACTCGGGGCTAGCGCCATCGTGATGGGTATTCGGACATTTCCGGTCGTCCCGTCGTCCATCAGTGGTGGACTCATTCGCTTCAGTCGCCACCGTACGTCCACGTAGCCGAAGTATCTCTGGCAACTCGGCACAGACGACCTTCTGTACCAGCGGGAGCGCTATTCTATAGGTCACCTCTAACCCGTCGACCCCCTCGGTGACCAATCCTGCAGATCGCAGACGAGCAAGGCCATTGAAAAGAGCTTGCTCCTCCATTCCACTTGCGATCTCGAGGATATGTGTTATGGGGTTGCCCAGACTCGCGATGAGATCGAGAATACGCCGGTCGATAGGCGCGAGCCTTTCCAGACAACCTAGGACCAGCCGCCGAAGATCGGGCGGAAGGGCAGGGGCCCCTTCGGCGTTGAGAACCCAGCGACCGTTCCTGCGGACCAGGTTCGCTGAATCGATGAGAGCGCCAAGGAGCGCCTCGACGAAGAGAGGAATGCCACCGGCCCAGGTGTCCAGAAGAGCAAGCAGATTTTCAGGGGCATTCCCTTCCAGAACGCTTCTCGCCAGGCCCTCCACGGCATCTTGCCCGAGGGGAGGAACAACGATTTCCTCTCCCAATTTGGCTCGCTCTAGCGATCTCCTCATGGCTCTCAGGCCGGGTGAACTGTCGAAAACATCGTTAGGCTGGCTGGCGAGCAGTAGCACCCGCTGGTCGCCGAGCCCGCGACCGAGGTAATGCAGCATATCGATGGTCGCGACATCCGCCCATTGAAGGTCGTCGATGAAGATAGCAACAGGGGTCTCTTGCGCTATTCGTTCGACAAAGCGTGCCATGGCCTCGAAGAGACGGGTCTTCTCGAGGCCAGGGTCGCCAACAGGCTCCGGCGCGGGAAGACCAAGCGTGCTGAAAAGACGCCCGAGATCCGCAAGGCCTCTCACCAATCTCCCAAGACGGTCAGAGTCGAGTTTGCGGAGGAACGGTCCGAAAGCGTCGAGGACCGGCGCATAGGCTAAACCGCACTCATTGGGAAAGGCGCGTCCTTCGACCACCGTGAAGCCGCACGCTCTAGCCACGGCAAGAGCTTCCCGCGCCAGGCGAGTCTTGCCTACGCCAGGTTCGCCCATAAGGAAGACGGCGGCCCCACGCCCTTCCGCGGCACAAGTCAGAGCTGCGGTGAGACGGCGTAGCTCTTCATCCCGGCCGACACAAGGCGACGACGCTCGCGGCTGCGGGGACCTTCGGGGCCCAGCGGTAGCGCCACCGACTCCAACGAGGCTGTTCATGCAGGCTACCTCCCCAGACCATGCGAGATGATCAATGGCCTAACTGGGGTCGTCTGGCCCGTGGCTGGCTCAAAGGACTCCGGTTCACCACACAGCCAGAACCGGTTGGGCAGCATTGCCCACCGACCTATTGTATCAGAGGGGATGACTTAGGTCAACGAACTTCGGGCAAGCCCACGGCTAGATCGGCTAGCCCAAGTTTGTCCACTGTACCCTTGTCGCCCGACGCTGAGCCTCCTCATCTCGAAGATCTGGCGGGTCCTCGTGCAGAGGTCGCCCGACGCTGGGCCTCTTCATCTCGAAGATCTGGTGGGTCCGCGTGTAAAGGTAGCCAGCTAGCCGTCCCACAGCCCTGAGCTTCTCCATGTCGATCTTGCCTGCGTGAATGAACTCGTCTTTGATGTGGAACCGCACCACTTCGCCGATGGGAACGCTGGTGCTGTCAGCTCCTTCCCCCAGTTCGATCATTCTAATCAGCTTGCATTCGAGGCTGATGGGAGCCTCCGCTACGCGCGGTGATCTAACTTTGTCGCTGGGGATTGCCGTGAGGTTGGCTAATTGGAACTCGTCGATCTCCGGCGGGTATTCGCCACTGGTGATGTTCATCGCCTCTGCCAATTCCTCGGTGACCACGTTAACCACAAATTCGCCCGATTTCTCGATGTTCCTAACAGTATCCTTCTTCTCCCCTTCCCGCCGACTGGCCGTAAAGCAGATGGTTGGGGGATTATTGCAGACGGCAGTGAAGTAGCTGAAGGGGGCGAGGTTGCTGGTGCCATCTTGACCTATGGTCGAGACCCAGGCAATCGGTCGGGGAACCACGCAGCCAATAAGGAGCTTATAGCAGTCATTTGTGGTCAAGTCGCGGGGATCGATCTTCATGATGCGCCTCCTCCGAGCGAAATGGGACCGGTGGACAGACTCTGAGACCGACTCGGTCTCAGATGACGTAGGTGAGAGCTGAAACGACTTCGTTGAAGAGCCTATCAGCAGCGGCGAGCACCGCCGCCTCGGGTATGGTATCGAAGGGATGGGGTACGACGACAAGCGGTAGGTCCGGCAGACCCTTGGCCTTTCTGGTGGCCTCAGCCAGAGACAGGAACCACTCAGTCACCACCGTTACCGTGGTAACCCCTCGCTTCTCGAGCTCGATGCCATCGTGGATACTCCACGCTGTGCACGAACCTCAGTTGGCCAGTCCGTTGATGACGATCTGGCACTTTGTCGCCAGCTCATCCAACAGTTCCTTGGGGGCCGGCCTCTCCTTCTTCTTGTGGTAAGTCACTGCTCGTATGCCGAAGCGTTCCGCTAAAAGCTCCCGGTAGCGCTCCAGAACTACGCCGAAGCTCCACCAGCCGCTGTCCAGGAACCCCACAGTCAATCCCCGAATATCAGCCGGTCGCTCGGCCAGCTTTAAGCCCAAAACTTTAGGTTTTGACGTTGGGTCAAGAACGAACACTGTCGACTCGCTCATAGTCAAGCTCCTTTCAAAATCGGTAGCTGCGCCTAGCCAACAACTTTGGTCACGGCGATGGTGTCCCCGAAGGTAGGAACGTGGGTTGAATGCAAGCCGCTGGGACCACCGGCGACAAGGATCATGAGGCTTTCGGGTTTGGGAACGAGCACCACCTTGCCATCAACCACCCGTCCACGAGATCTCTGAAGTTTGGCCAGGCCAGGGGGAAAGAGATCAAGTGAAATTCTCGCCCGTTCCCAGAGGACTCGCTTGACATCACTCTTGGCAAGACCCGCCCGGTTAAGGATGGCGGCATGGCTAGGGCACAAGATGACCAGCGGCTCTCCCGATGCCTCGAGGTAGAGGTGATTGCTGCCCATCGACGTCATCGAGCTGGCAATTACCGTCAGGATTGTCTCAGGATTCTGGCCGTCTACTATGATATTGTTCGTTCCGGAGGCCCCTACTACGGTGACCGTGCTCTGCTCGCGAGAGAAGCCGCGCTCCACGTGGAGAGGCTCCCACGGGTTTTCCTCCTCATTCTCCCCCAAACAGAACGTATACTTGCCCGGCTGGCCGAGCGTAGCCTTGTCTACGCTGCCGGGGACCGCTCCGCCCACGTTGACGAGAATGAAACGCAGAGCGCGGCCTATCGTGGCATTCGCACGGCATCCCTGGCCGAGAGCATTCGAGCCGCAGTTCAGGCGAAGCTGATCCCGACAGGGACCGTTGATTATCAAGAGAGGCGCGGCCGGGTTTGTCGTGGCCTGAACGCCATTGAGGTTGAACTGGGGCTCCATGATCGCCTCGATGGCCGCCAGCAGCACCGGCAGATACTCTGGGCGACAACCCGCCATCACGGCGTTGATGGCTATCTTTTCCACCGTGGCAACGCCAAGGCCTGGTGGAATCTCCGCTACTATTTCCCCCGGGTCTCGCTTGAGATAGGCAAGAAAGGCGCTTACCCTCTCCTCAGTGGGTAATATGGTAGGCAGGCCGTCGGTCCACCCCCATTCATAGGCTTGCTCGTAGAAATCGTAGGCAGAGGCGATTGAGTCGCGAATCTCGACGCGGTGTGACGTTAGCATGAATCCTACCTCCTATGTAACCTGTTGACTGATACTAGAGCCTAAGCAAAAGGGGACGCCAGTGGGAGCCAGCCTAGCCTGTTCTATTCCACAGCGATCAAAGGGCGGCTACTACTTTGTGTCGAAGCAGTTCCTCGATTTCGTCCTCGCTAAAACTCGCCTCGCGCAGGATCTCGAGGGTGTGCTGCCCGAGCTGGGGGGCAGGCCGATAAACCGGCGGCTCGGCGGCTCCCAGGTCGAATGGCGCAGCCATCATCGTCGTTAGGCCGGCCGAGGGA
>JACPQF010000143.1 GCA_016190625.1 Chloroflexota bacterium
ATCGAGATGAAGATAGTCCGCTTCAAACAATCCACCCTGCATAGAATGCCTTCCTAACATACCAAACCTCCGTTCGCATGTTAGGACGCATTATACTACATATCAGCCAAACCAGCAAGACTTTTCGGCTGGGTTTCTAGAAGGACTTACCGCCGACAGCTTCGCCGGACAGCAAGAAGCCCGGCCATCTGAGCAACAGGCCGGGCTTCTTCGATCCGCAGTGTTGGCTAAATGTCGTGGTAGAGGAAGAACTCGTAAGGATGCGGCCGAAGGGCGATCTGCTCCATTTCTCGCTTTCGCTTAAAGGCTGTCCACTCCTCGATCAAGTCGGTGGTGAACACCCCACCCTCGAGCAAGAAGTCGTGGTCGGCCTCGAGAGCGTCCAGAACCTCGCCAAGGGAGCCGGGCGTGGATTTGATCTGCGCCGCTTCTTCTGGCTCCAACTCGTAGAGGTCCTTGTCGACGGGCGCTGGCGGCTCGATCTTGTTGCGAATGCCATCCAGACCAGCCATCAATAGGGCAGGGAAAGCCAGATAGGGGTTGCAACTGGGGTCCGGCGGCCGGAACTCGATGCGCCGGGCCTTCGGGCTGGGCGAATAGGTCGGAATGCGGACGCAGGCGCTCCGGTTGCGCTGTGAGTAAACCAGATTGATCGGCGCCTCGTAGCCGGGCACCAGGCGGCGATAGGAGTTGGTGGTGGGAGCGGCGAAGGCCAGAATCGCCGGGGCGTGCGCCAGCAGCCCGCCGACGTACCACCGGGCCAGATCGCTCAGCATGCCGTAGCCGGCCGGGTCGTAGAACAGGTTGGCGCCGTCCTTCCACAGGCTCTGGTGAACGTGCATACCCGAGCCGTTGTCCTGGAAGAGGGGCTTGGGCATGAAGGTGGCGGTATAGCCCTTCTCGTTGCAGATGTTCTTGATAATGTACTTGTACAGGAGCACTGAGTCGGCCATCCTGGTCAGAGTATTGAAGCGCATGTCGATCTCGGCCTGCCCGGCGGTAGCTACCTCGTGGTGGTGCACTTCGATGTCGATTCCAGCCTCGATGAGCCGGAGTACGATCTCCGACCGCAGGTCCTGCAGCTTGTCGGTGGGCGGCACCGGGAAATACCCTTCCTTGTGGCGGGGCCGGTAGGCGAGGTTCGGCTTGTCGCCGTTTGACCCGGAGTTCCATACGCCCGCTTCGGAATCGATGAAATAATAGCCGCTGTGGCTCGTCTGGTCGAAGCGCATCTCGTTGAAAATGAAGAACTCGACCTCGGGTCCCCAGTAGCTCGTGGTCGCTATCCCCGACTGCATCAGGTAGGCCTCCGCTTTCTTCGCCACATATCTGGGGTCTCTGGAGTAAGGCTCCAACGTCAGGGGATCGCGAACGTCGCAGATCAGGCTCAAGGTAGGTACCTTGAGAATGGGGTCGACGATGGCGGTCGACGGATCGGGAAAGAGGAGCATGTCGCTTTCGTTGATCTTCTGGAAGCCCCTTATGCTCGAGCCGTCGAAACCAAGGCCATCGACAAACACATCCTCCTCGAGATGCCCGACGGGGATGGAGAAGTGCTGCCACTGGCCGGGCAGGTCGATGAACTTGAAGTCGACTATCTTAATGCCTCTCTTTTTCGCGAGCTCGATCACCTGCCTGGCCTCGGCTAGCGTGGCTTCCTTCTCCGCCGGGCCTGGCTTCCCCTTAGGGGTTACAACCATTGGATTTCCTCCCTGTTCTATATTATGATAAGAACGGTGCCGGCGGACTGGGCCCCGCCCGGCGCCACCTAACTAAGGAAGAAGGGCAAGATAGCCGGGTGTGAACCCAACTACTCCATACTCCGGCTAATTCTACCCTATCGTCGCAGTGGCAATCTATGTACTGAGAGCCAGAACTTTGACCGATGTGTTTTGTGCGCGGAGCACAAATCAGGCCATGTTGGAGGCAAGAACTCACCGCGCGAGGGGTTGAAATAGCGGCTTTGCGACAGGCATTCGGATTCTGAACACAATCCCTAGCCATCTGACCCTTGGCTGGCAAATTGACCGCGGGCGGTCTGGAGAGTATAATCTACCCTTGGTGTAGTATGTTGCGTCTCAGTCTCCGTACGAAGCTCATAGTGAGCGCTCTGATCGTCCTGATGCCGGTCCTGGTTCTGTTGATTCAGAGCTACAGGACGGCCTATGATATCCAGAGGAACCAGCTTCTTGCCGGCGAGGTGGACGTAGCGCTTGCTCAATTGCAGGATTCTCTCTGGTTTTCCCTCTTGGTCTTCGCCATCGTCGTCGTAATGAGCCTGTCGCTGGCTCTCGTTCTGGCCAGATTCCTTCTCAAGCCTCTCAACCAGCTCGCCGACCACGCAGTTGCCCTGGGCCACGGAGAGTTACAGCGACGAGTGAGGATTTCCACGGGTGACGAGCTGCAGAAGCTGGGTGAAGCCTTCAACGCAATGGCTGAGGAGGTGCAGCGAGCTTTGCAGATCAGGGAGGAGTTCCTCACCGTGGCAGCCCACGAGCTGAGGACGCCGCTGACGATCATCAAGGGCTATTCGCAGTGGCTGCTGGCCAAGGAAGAAGACGAGGAGAAGCGAAAGCGATTCAGGGCGGTCGTCGAGCAGTCTAATCGGATTAGCGAGCTGTTGGACGAGATGCTGACCGTCTCCGAGATCCGGGGGGGCCGCTTCGCCGTGCACAAAGAGCCGGTTGACCTCGCCAGTCTCGCCAGAGAGGTCATAAACAGGATGCAGTTGATGACGGACAGCCACCGGCTGATCTTTCGCGGTGAACAGAGGGCGCCCGTGGAGGCCGACCGCAGTCAGATGGAGGCCGTCATGACCAATCTCATCGACAACGCCATTCGCTACAGCCCCCCAGAGGGACCTTCTCCGGCAAAGATAGAGGTGGCGGTGGCGAGGCGGGATGGCGGGGTGGTGGTGTCCGTAAGAGATCGAGGACTGGGCATAGCCGAAGACAAGCAGCAGCACGTGTTCGAGCCGTTCTTCCAGATCTACCCTGCCATTGCTGGCTACGGCGGCCTGGGTCTTGGTTTGTTCATTAGCAAGGAGATCGTGGAGCGCCATGGCGGCCGGATGTGGTTCGAAAGCGCGGAGGGCGAAGGCTCGACCTTCTATTTCAGCATCCCTGCCCTAGATGAGTTACGTTCCGTCGGCTAATGTCCCCGTGTGAGACTGTAGGGGCGGTGCCTCCGTGCCCGCCCCCGTCCCCTGTGGCCGCCACGGAGGGTCGGCCACTATAGCTCGCCCCCGTCCCCTGTGGCCGCTGACCCAGCCAGAGGGCTAGGTACGCCGTGTCGGCCACTACAGAGTCATCAGGTGGCTGAGCGATAGGCAAAGCGTCGTTCCGGCAGGCGAGCCAGGGGATCGACTATCACCGGATACTTGATACAATCTTGCCCCAACTTGCGCTGTAGCTCGCCTATCGACCGGTGCAGGGATTGCCCCCTCTTTATATCCGTGAACAGGTTGAGCTGTCTCCCCTTCTCACCGCCAAGGCCGGCAAGGATCAGGGTAAGAGACGTAGGGGCGGATCCTTCCCAGAAGGATTCGCCCTTACAGATGAAGGGAGGCGAGACCGACTCAGTCTTGGAGACCGAGTCGGTCTGGTGACGTGCCGACCGGCCGATGATGCGCCTTATGGCGTCGACTATATCTCGCTGCCTCGCCGCGGGCTCGCGGAGGCTGGTCTTATCGTACCAGGCCTCGCCGTTATCGAAAGTCAGATGTAGCCTGATCTCCTGGCATAGGCGGTAGCTCTTCTCTAACTCGCCGATGGCCCGCTTCAGCGGCCGGTCGACGGACCAGAGGATCTGTTCTACGCTCTCCACGCGGTAATCATATTCGACGCGCTGGACGATGGTGGGCGGAACCTGGCGGGGCACGACCAGCCGGTCGTCCACGCCTCTCGCCAACCGGTGCGCTACCCTTCCCTCCTCCTCGAATTGAAAGATGACCTCGTTGGCTGGCAGCGAGGCGAAATGGCCGGCGGTGTCGACGCCAAAGCGATGGAGGCGAAGCTTCATCCTTTCGGAACAGGGGAGAATGGATACCGGCAGCGGGGCGAGAAACTCTCTCTCGCTTCCCGGCGCTATCACTACCGGCTCGCCTGGCGAGGAGCAGAGAGCGCCTATCCGGGCCGCAAACTTGCTGCCGGCGAGGCCGAGCCGGGGCGCTACGCCGAAGCAGGCCTCCACTGCTCTGGCTATCTTATGCGCCAGCGTCCGATCATTGCCGTGTAGCCCCTCCATTCCGCTTACCTCCAGATAGGCGAGGCCCAGGGACTCGTCCTCTACGTAGGGGCTGAAGACCTCCAGAACGTCCACTACGTCCGAGAACGCCTTCCGGTACCTGACCTCGTCCGGGGGAAGAAAGACGGCGAGCGGACAAAGCTCGTGGGCCTGGCGCAGGGGCATGCCCGGCTTGACGCCCCACTCGGCGGCGAGGGGAGAGAAGTCGTATACGGGCCGGCGCTCGTGGGGCAGGCCGCCGATGATGACCGGCCGATCGGCGATAGAGCTATCTTCCCACCGCTCGACGGCTACGGCGAAATGCTCGAGGTAGACGCAGGCTATTTTCACTGTCCTAGCACCTCTTTTGGCCGTCAGCTATCAGCCGTCAGCCTGTTCATAGTATATAGAACATATGTTCGCCTGTCAAGGGCCACATGGCCCGCTCGTATCTTCCACTTAAGACCAAATAACGTGATATACTTATCCCATAGAAATGTCCGCAAGGGAAGCTGAAATATCTAACGAACTAGTTAGAACGCACGTGGTAATACCCAAGGAGCTCGTCGAATCAGTCGACGAGATAGTCGGTCGCCGAGGGGCAAGCAGATTCTTTACGCAGGCGGTGGAGGAGAAGCTGGCTCGATTGAAGCTAATTCACGCGACCAGCATGGGACCAATCCTTCGGCCCCGTGGCTATTGTCACCAACCTCCGACATAGCTTCGCATCGCTAGCGGCAGAAAGACTTTTCGACCAAGAGTGGCCGTGGTTCGCAATCTACCAATGCTGGGGGGACTGATTTCTGCCAACCATATGGAACCCCGGCCCGAGTCATAGGCTATTCCAGATGAGCCAATGCTGCCGCTGGGCCAGCTGAACTGGTCGACGCCGCCAATCCTCTGCCGTGTCACGGACCCGGTTATTGTCAAAGTGCTTGTTACCTCTCGGGTCACGGCTGAGGTTATCGGTGTAACAGAGTACGTTGTTTGGGGAGCACTAAATACTGCTGGGCTCAATACAGTTGTCGTTGGGGAACCAAGACTCGGATAAAGTCGCCCGACGCCATTGGCCCCCTGTTCGGCAAACCAGACAGCATTCCCCTCCTTAAGCAATGCGGAGGGCGAGATGCTGCTCATGGGAGCCCCGAACTGGCTCAGCAGATTGGCAGCCGGTGCTAACTTCGTCACACTGTTAGCTGTAGAGGCGAATTCCGTGAACCAGACCTCCGCATTGGTGTCAGCAATCAACCGGAAGGGCCTACCATCGGCAACTGGCATCGTCCACACGGTAATCTGGCCGGTATTCCGATCAAGCCTACCTACTCCTTGATCCCCGGTCGGCTGCACCGTAAACCAGATATTCCCATCTGGGTCGATATCCAAATCATAGACATCGGTGTAGGGATACGTGGCCCAGGCAGTCACACTGTTACTAGCCGGCGACAGTCTGTAAATCCCCGGCGCTTGAGACCGCGTGAGAAACCAGATGTCGCCTGTGGTCGGGTCGATATCCAAGCCAAAGTGATGATTCCCTGATATGGGCCACTCGGTGACAATATTGGTGGATGGGTTCAGTCTACCGATGGTGTTGGTGTTAACTGAACTGTACCAAATATTCCCAGCGTAATCCTCCTTCAGTCCCCAGACGTTACCGCGGCCCGCTAATGAATAGGTTGACAGGTTGCCCGTGGCGATTTCTAGGCGTCCGATAGCGCTGTCCGACTGCCGCCCGATTCTCATGTAGAAACGCCCCCAAAACGAGGAAAACCAAACATCACCAGTGCCACTAATGAGCAAGTTGGTCGGAGTTACTGGCAAGACATACTCGATCATCACATCCGAATCGACGGCCACGGCAGAATCTCGTTCGGGTGAAGTCCGAATCACGTCCTCGTCCCCTAACAGAATACGCTCGCCACTACTGCTACTGGAGCCATCATCGAGGAGTTGGATTGTGGGGGCCGGACCCTGCGTGAAAGACACGCTTGATCCCAGCATCAGTGCGGTGAACAGTACCAGACAGATGATTGCAAACTTGGCAAGATTGATTTTCATTTACCGGCAACTGTCTATTAGCGGGGAGCACCCATGGTTTCAGCAGTTAGCGGTCTCCCCTGAAAGAGATGAGCGACCTTCCCATCCCGATAGCTCGTCCTGGCAACCCACAGTCCTCCTCCCGCCCAAGGCCTTTCAATCAGACCAACAACCGTATTCTACCACATCTTATCAAGTCGTCAAGCAAAGCAAGAAGACTCAGCAGATCGCATTGGGCAGCGATTCGCTGAGGGGGGTGGCTTCATGTCGCAGCACTCGTTTCCTTACTGGGGATACAACCGAATCTGCTGCCCAATGGGTCCGCGCGACTCGCAGAGTTGGCTAGCTGTACACTGCGATAACCTTCGTAGGACAAACGCGGGCTGCCAACTCAATCTTGGGGAGAAGGGACGGGTCAGGGCGCTCGACGATCACGTAGGCCTTGTCGTCGTCCCGCAGCTCGAACACCTCGGGACAATAGTGGCCGCAGAGGCCATCGCCGATGCAGGCGCTGCGGTCGACCTGAGGCCGCAGTTCCAGCTTCTCCTTGGGCGGCGCCTCCTCGAATATCACCCGCTTACCCACGACCTTGAGGTCGGCAGAATCCGCCTTGGCGAGGGCAGGGTCGTCCCAGGGCGAGAGCAGCTTCCGGCCCGCCTCCTCGACGGTGGCGCCGAGCACTTCGATCTCGTCGAGGCCCGCGGGACCGCCCCTTGCCTTGGCTAGATACCGCAAATAGGCGCAGCGCCGGGGGTCCTGGCCGATGAGATGCATCGCCACGGTGTCCACCGCCAGCGAGTTGCTCCCGGCCACGATCAACCTCAGGGGGACCGGGCGGCCGTCGCCGAAGCCCAACTCCATCGCCACCGTGCCGTCGATGAAGGCGAAGTCGATGGACACGGCCTGATTGATATCGTAGACCGTTGCCTGCTGGCCTAGCTTGTGGAATATGGCCCGGGGGGCGCCGTAGAAGCGATTGGGAGGTATGCCGAACAGGCTCTTGCCGCACAGGGTGAATAGCCCATCGTCGTGGGTCTTCGGCGGGGTGGCCACGACCAGCATGTCGGCGTCGAGGACCACCTCGGGGATCTCCAGCGCGGCGAAGTTCTTGTGGTCCGGGACTTCCACTCGGCGGGTGCGAGCCCGGTTTAGGTCGACCAGCTTGACCCCATACTTGCCGGGAAGGTGGGAGTAGCCGGCCGCCTTCCAGTTCCGCGATGTCGGCCAGGGGGCGCCCGTGCCATCGCCCACCGCGATGTATCTTACGCCACTCTCCTTGAGAAGCTCGACAATGGCCTCCACCACCAGCACGTGGGTAACGGCTCCGCTGCCGGACTCCCGGTCCACGGTCAGATTTACCTTGACAAAGACCCTTCGCGCCCGGGTCGCTCTCTCGCTCCAGCCACCGGCCAGATCGACGGCGGCGCGCACGTTCTCCTTGGGATCATCTCCCCGCGCGATTCCGACCCGGAACTGAGTCATCTCCTGACCTTTCGTGGAACCAGATCGCCTGCATCCATAGTATCACCGAATGGTTGCCGGGTTCAAGGCGAGCGAGTAATCATATTAGACTAGCAGCCAACTAGGCACTATCACGCCTTGTGACTTCGTCTGGCCTGTGTTACAATGGGCGCCGTTTGAGCAGAGGAATCCGACGAGGTGAATCCCATGTGTTTCCTCAAAGCGGCGGCCAGCCCCTTCGTCTTGGGCATGGCCCGCCTGGTCACACCGTTGGTCAAGCGGTACGCCCGCGATCCCCGCTATGGCAAGCAGGCGGCAGACGCGATCGCCGGCATGCTACCGGAATTCGCCGTCGACGAGTTCTTCGACCTCTGGCAGAAACACGGCGTCCACCTCACGCCTAACAACTACGAGTGGCCGATCCCCGACACCGCCCGGCTACCAGATAGACTCTGGCGGCCGCGCTCGGAAATGCCTGGCGTGGACCTGCGCGTCGAGGCTCAGCTTGATTTGCTCAACCGGGTGTTCGCGCAGTACAAGACCGAGTACGACCGGCTGCCTCTCGAACCCACATCCGATCCCAGACAGTACCACGTCAACAACAAGCTGTTTGAGTCGGTCGACGGCGAGGTTCTCTACTGCCTGATCCGTCACTTCCGGCCCCGGCGCATCTTCGAGATCGGCGCCGGTTGGTCCACTCTTCTGGCGGCGCAGGCCGCGCTAAAGAACCAGCAAGAGTTTGGCGAGGCCGCCGAGTTGATTTCAATAGAGCCATTCCCGAACGAGACGCTGCGGGCGGGCTTTCCCGGCCTGTCGCGGTTGATCGTCGCCGGGCTGGAAGACGTTGACTTGTCGCTGTTTGATTCACTATCGGCCAACGACATTCTGTTCATCGATTCGAGCCACGTCTTGAGGTTGGGCAACGACGTCTACATCGAGTATCTGGAGCTCCTGCCGCGTCTGCACCCCGGCGTGTTGATTCACATCCACGACGTGTTTCTTCCATCCGAGTATCCTCGCAACTGGATTGTGGACAAGCATCGTTTCAACTCGGAGCAATACCTGCTGCAGTGCTTTCTCGCCTTCAACGCTGAGTTCGAGGTCCTGTGGGCATCGAACCACATGCATGCCACACACCCGGCAGAGCTAACGGCGGCGTTTGCCAGCTACAATTCAACCGATCGCTGTCCCGGCAGTTTCTGGCTGCGACGACGGACGGAGTTTTAGGCTTGAGGGTTGCCCCTCAACCCTCGCCGCGGTCTTTTCGTGGTCATATCAGATCGTTGGATCCCGTGCCGCAGATATACTACCTCACCCGGGCTGCCTCTTCCGGAACGGTGAGAGCCTCGCGCAGCGCCTCGATCTCCCGCTGCAGAGCCTTCTGCCGGCTAGATAAGCTGAAGCTGTAGGCAAAGACCGCCAGCCAGATAATGGTGTAGGCGGCAAACAAGTATAGGAGCTTTTCATCCATCAGGGTCTTCCTTCCTCTTAAGAGAATTCGTACTGCTGCCTCAGCTCCTCCACCGCATCCCGCGATTTCTCCAACGCCAGCCGTTGGAGGAGCAGGTAAACGAACAGGAACGTGAACGCCGTGAGCGAAACCATGAAAGCTCGAAGCATTATGGGATCGAGACCGGAATTGGGGTCAGGGTTGCCGAAAACCAACGGGTGGATCGTCCGCCACCAGCGAATCGCCATGTAGACAATGGGCACGTCGACAAAGCCCACGATCCCTAGAACTGCCGATACCCTCGCTCGCCGCGATGGCTCGGGAATCGAGCCCCGCAGCATGAGATAGGAAACGTAGATGAGCCACAAGATGAGTGTGGTAGTCAGCCGCGGGTCCCAGGTCCACCAGGTTCCCCAAGCGAACTTGCCCCATATGGGCCCGGTGATGAGCACCAAGGTGGTGAATACCACCCCAATTTCCGCCGCCGAGCAGGCGAGGATATCGAGGCTCCGCTTCCTCTTCCACAGGTACCCGATGGAGCCCACGAAGACGACGCCAAAGGACAGAAAAGCCACCCAGGCCGAGGGCACGTGAAAATAGAAGATCCTCTGCACATCGCCCATGCTTTGCTCGGTGGGCGCGTATACCAAAGCGGCGAACAGGGCCTCTACGATGCCTATCAGGGCCAGCCAGCCAAACAATCCGGTCCAAGAAAATCGCCTAGCCACGATTTATTCCCCTTTCACGTACGACGACTATTCCTCGAGAACATACTCAAATGTGAGAGCGGATAATACCAAGAAGATCACATCATAGACCCCGAGCAGTTGCAGCCACGACCACAGCCCCTCCTGCGAGCCTCCGCCCATGACGATTCCGCTCGCCTTCACTGCTGCAATGAGCACCGGAACCGCCAGGGGAAAGAGGAGGATGGGCAGAAGCACCTCCCTCGTCTTGGTGTTAACAGACATCGCCGACAGCAAGGTCCCCATGGCCACAAATCCGACGGTGCCCAGCACAATGGTCAGTAGCAGCAGTGGCTGGAACACCTGAACGTCGAGGAGTACCATGAATACCGGCAGGATGACGGCCTCGGTCACCAGCATGGAGAGCAGATTGCCTATCATTTTCCCCACGTAGACCACGCTGCGGTCCACGGGGATGAGCATCAGACCCTCCAGACAGCCTCCCTCCTTCTCCTGAGCGAACGAGCGGTTCAGTCCAAGCACTCCGGCGAAGGCGATGGCTACCCACAGCACGCCAGCGCCGACGGCCGATTTGTCCATATCCCTCAGCTCAAAGGCGAAGTTGAAGACGACGACCACCACGATGGCGAAGGTGAACATGGCGCTGAATCGCTCCTTGGTTCGGAGCTCGGCTACCACGTCTTTCCACACCACCGTGGCCACCTTGTGAAAGTACGACGACCGCGTAGGGGCGTCCTTCGGCGGAAGGACGCTCCCACGTGATGTATCAACCTTGTATCTGTCTGTAACTGCCAAAGCTCAGGTTCCCTTGCGCAAGAATGATGCTCGCGTATGGGCGTGCGGCCGCTCGCCCCTACGAGGTGTATCGACTGTATATCTGTCTGAAATCGCCAAAGCTCAGGTTTCCTTTGTCCGCCTCGTGGGCGACAGTTCCGTTTACGAGAAAAACCAGACGATCGCACATCTGGAATCCCCGCTCCAGATTGTGGGTCGTCATCACCACGGTGCGGGGCCCAGAGGGCACCCCGGCAACGGTGTCGAGTAGAAGAGCCTCGAGGATGCCTCCCGCCTGCTGGTCCAGCCCGGTGTCCGGCTCGTCGAGGAGGAGGAGCGGCGGGTCGTGGAGGATCGCCCGGGCGATGGCCAGACGTTGCTGCATTCCCCGGGAGAAGGTTCTCACCCGATCGTGGCGTCGATGCAGGAGGCCAACGGCGGTGAGAACGTCCTTTATTCTCGCCTCCAGCCGGGGCACGTCATACATCCTGCCGAAGAACTTGAGGTTCTCCTCCGCCGTCAGGTCGTCGTAGAGCAAGGTCTGATGCGATACCAGGCCGATCTGGCGGCGCACCTCTACGGCGTCCTCGCTCAGGTCGTAGCCGCCGACCACGATAGAACCACTCGACGGCTTGGCCAGAGTGGAGAGAATCTTCAGCAGGGTGGTCTTGCCAGCGCCGTTGGGACCGAACACGCCGAGAAACCTTCCCGCCGCCAACTGGAAGGTTACGCCTTTCAGCGCCGGCCTCGTTCCGAAGAATTTGGTGACACGCCGGGCTTCGATTATCGGGTCACGAACAGCTTCGTCCATCAGTTCCCGGTCCTATCTATTGGCCTTGCCGCCGGGCCTATCAGGCCGATGATGCCGGCCGCTTCGCTTTCGGTAGACGTCGGCCTGCCGCGAGGGAGCGGATTGCTCTGTTCCCCCGGCGGATCCGCCATCCGGTAGCGCCCGTCCAGTCGGGCCGGACTCACTCGCAGCCTCGTTGAGCCGTAAGCCACAGCCGCCGCAGAAGGTATCTCCCTCCTCGAAAGCTTCGCCGCAGCGGGGGCAGGTCGGTATCTCCTCCAAGTGGTCGCCCAGCTCGGCGCCGCACACCCGGCAAAACCGGTCTCCCTGTTCATACGGCTCAGCACACTGAAGACAGGATAGCGCCTGGTCCTGTTCTTGCTCCTGCCGCCGCTCGCCTCGCCGGCTGCGTCCGGCCCTGACGTCCCGCCGTTCGGCCCGCCGGCCACGGCCGTTGGACTCCGCCGCCACATCATCTATTGTTTTCAGCAGCGAGATCGCCCTCTTCTCGTATTTCTCCCGGAGCTCCCTGTAGTCGCCGTCGGAGAGATTCCCCACGGCGTGGTCGAACTCCAGCTCACGAATGGCCGTGAGGGCGGTATCTTTCTGAGACAGCAGCCTGTCCGCCTCAGAGTCGACATCATCCCAGGAAGGACCGGCCTCCGGAAGCCCGTCCCGCTTTCTTTCCTTGAAGAGGGGAAGCCCCACAAAAGCCAGGGCTAGCACAGCTAGAATAAAGGCGACGATACTCTCCACGACTATGCCCCTCCCTCAAATTGGTCCAGCTCTTTCTTCAGCCGTTCCTCATACCGGTTTCGCTCGGCGGGCGTCGCGGCCTCTATCGCCTCCTCCACCAGCGTCCCTCCCCGCCTCTGTAAGACCCACTTGTCGACTACCAGATAGACAAAGGCAACGCCGGCGGCGAGGACGGCAAAAGGCATGAGCCAGGCGGTGAGGTTGAATCCTTGTTTGGTGGGCGCCGCCAGCACCTGCTCGCCATAGCTATCGACGAAATACTTGATTATCTCGTCCTTTCCTCTACCCTCGCCGACCATGTACTTGACCTGCTCGTTCATGTTTTTCTGCGTTGTGCATTCGGGCATATCGCAGGCGCTGAGTACCTTGCCGCACCCGCACCGGCACATGAGCTCAATCGCCACTGAGTCATAGGTTGTGTTCGCCCTCGCCGCCGACGCAAAGGCGAGGACGACAACCGCAAGCACCGCCGAGCCGAGCAAGCCTAATAGTACTCTCATCTTCTTCCCCCCTGAGAGCCAACCGCTTGGAGCGAACGCGACTCCTGTGGCTCTGCCACCACCGTCTTACGCCTCTTTTCTCTGGCATCGGGCCAGAAGGCGATCAACGTGCCCAGCAGAAGCACTGCACCGCCGATCCACAGCCAAACGACCAGCGGGTTGATCAGGACCTTCAGGGAAGCCGAGCCATCCTCGCTCACGTCCTCGAGTATCACGTAAAGGTCTTCTCTCAAAGTCGTGCGAATCGCTACTTCCGTCGAGGGCTGCTCCTGGCTGGGATAATAGTTCTTTCTGGGCACCAACCGGTCGATCCGCCTCTGACCCTCGAATACGTCGAGACTTGCCGCCACGACTTCATGGCTCTTGGCCGGATAGTTGCTGGAACCCTTGTACTGCAGCACGAAATCGCCAATCTGCACGGTATCGTCTTTAGCCAACGTCGCCGATTTCTCCGATTTGAAGCCATAGGCGCCGATGACTCCTATGGCGATCATGATCACGCCAAGATGGACGATGTAGCCGCCGTAGCGCCGCTTGTTGCTCCAGATGAGCGTGAATATCGCCGAGAAGTAGTTCTCGTGTCTGAGGTTGTGTCTGGCCCTCACGCCGCGGACCAGCTCGAGCAAGATCGTCACGGTGACGAAGGCGCAGAGGGCTAAGGGCAGGACGGTTAGAAACTCCCTCACTCCCAGCCACATCAGGGCGACCGCCGAAGCCAATCCAACAGCGGCAGGAACCATGAAGTTGCGGAGTAGATTCTCCTTGGAAGCTCGCCGCCACCCGATCAGCGGACAGATGCCCATTACCGTCAGGAGGATGAGGAAAATGGGTAGGTTCACCTGGTTGAAGAAGGGCGCCCCCACGGTTAGCTTCACGCCCCTGACGGCCTCCGAGATGATGGGGAAAACGGTCCCCCAGAACACGGCGAAGGCCGCTCCGATCAGGATCAAGTTGTTCACGAGGAAAGCGCTCTCTCGGGAGAGGAACGAATCGAGCTCGTTGTCGCCCCGCAGGTCGTCCAGCCGGTAGAACAGCAGCGATAGAGTGGCCAGCAACGTCCCGCTGATGAACAGAAGGAAGTATGGACCCAGCGCAGATTGTCCGAACGAGTGCACGGAAGAAAGGACGCCGCTGCGGGTCAGGAAGGTGCCAAAGATGGTTAGGCAGAAGGTGGCGAGGATGAGAACCATGTTCCACACCTTCAACATGCCCCGGCGCTCCTGGATCATGACCGAGTGGAGGAAGGCCGTGCCGGTAAGCCAGGGCATGAACGAGGCGTTCTCCACCGGGTCCCAGCCCCAGAAGCCACCCCAGCCCAGCTCGACGTAGGCCCACTGGGCGCCGAACAGGTTGCCGAGGGTCAAAAAGAACCAGGCAAACAGAGTCCAGCGGCGGGTCACTTTAACCCATCTGTCTCCCAACTGCCCGGTAACCAGGGCCGCTATGGCGAAGGCAAAGGGCACGGCGAAGCCCACGTAACCGAGATAGAGAGTGGGCGGATGGAACAGCATGCCCATATTCAGGAGCAGGGGATTCAGCCCCTGACCGTCCGCGACTTGAAATCCCAGCTTGGTAAAGGGATTGGCGGCGACAACCATCAAAGTGATGAAGAAAAACTCGGTGATCATCAAGACGGTAATGACGTGGGGCATCAGGTCTCCGTGTTCCCGTCTATGCAGCCAGATCACGAGGGCTGCTATTATCCCCAGAACCCAGGCCCAAAGTAGGAGAGAGCCCTGATTGCCCCCATAGAAGGCAGCGATCAGATACAGGATATCCTGCGTACTATTCGTGTACGAGGCAACGTATTCGAGGCTGAAGTCTCGTGAGATCAGGGCATACAGCAATGCCGCAGCCGAGATTGTGGTAAGTGCGGCGACGGCGAATACGGCATGCTCGGCGCTCTCCAGCAGTTCCTTAAGGCCCTTGCGTGCCCCCCAGAAGGACACTGCCGCACCGTATACCGAGAACAACAGCGCCAGCACCAGGGCGGCATAGCCAACATCATTCATTACAGAAAGCCTCCCGGGATTACTCTAAGCCAGTGGGCACGTACTTCGACGGACATTTGGCCAGCAGCGTGGTCGCCTGGAAATCGGTGCCGTTGAACTTGCCTTCGAGGATCACGTCCGCATCGGGCTTGAACGCGTCGGGCACTACGCCCGAATAGGCGACCGGCAGGCTTTCCTTGCCGTCGGTAACGGTAAACTTGAGCACCCTCGAATTGCGATTGAAGTCGATGGTGCCGTCGACCACCTTCCCTCCGAGTCTCACGGGCTCGGTGTAGACCGCCTCACCCTTGGCCTTGAGCTCGCCCACGGTAAGATAGTACATGGTCGTTCCCTGGAGGGCGGAGAAGATCAGATAGGCGATAGCCAGACCGATGATGACGCCGGCGAAGATGAATTTCTTTTGCCGCATTAGGCGGGGCAGCCAGGCTTTCTTCTGTGGCCTGGCCGGTATCCTGTCCTTTGAAGGAGAAGTGGCAGCGCGGGCTCGAGAATCTACGGCACTCATTGTCGCCATCCTTTCCAACCGATTGAACGGGCCTAGTCGCTCGAATTCCGATGATAGCTTACACTACAAAGGCCGGGATAACAAGATTCGAGCTTGCGAACGATTTCACAACCAGCTTAGACCGGGCCAAGTGTATGATTTAGCGCAGGTCTGCGCGTAATCCTACGCCAACGGCAACGCCGATCATACGATGAGCCAGATGCCGGCAACGGACAAGGCCGTTCCCAACCAGACAAAAGGGGTTACTTTCTCCTTTAGGAAGATCGTCGACAGGGGGGCGGCGAAGATGGGGGCGATGGAAGAGAGGGCGGCGGTCTTGGCCGCGCCGGCGTTCTGGACCGCCAGCAGGTAGAAGAATCCGCCCACTCCCAGGCTGAAAACCCCGGCGAGGACGGTTAGTAGCACCGAACGCCAGCCGTAAGACCGCATTCGCCATCGCTCTCCCTGACGCGAAACCAGGAAGAGCAGAATGAGGGCTGCCACTGGTATCCTGATGGCGTTGGCCACGGCGGCGTCGAGGTTTAACGGAGGGGCCAGCGCCAGTTTCTGAATCGAGGTCGACAAGGCCCAACAGATCGCGGCGGCAATGGCGAGGAGGATCCCCTCGAAGCGAAACCTCTCCACCCGGATGACGGCGCCGTCCCGGGGAGCCGAGGACCGGGCGACCAGGCCAACGCCGATCACGACGAGAATGACCCCCACGGCGTTCAGCCACTGCAGCTTCTCGTCCAAGAAAAAGAGGGCGATGGGCAGGGTGAACAGGGGATAGATATTGGATATGGGGGAAGCGCGGGAAACCCCCACCGAGATCATGCTGCGGAAGTAGAGGGTATCGCCAACCACCATGCCTACGGTTACGCCGACGATCATGTAGATCGCCGCCATGATGGGCACCGCCCCCAGTTGCCCGGCCTTCCCAAGGACGAAGAGAGTGCCCAGAATGAATACGGCGCCAGCCGTCATCCGCAGGGCATTCAGCGAGAGAATGCCGATCCGGTTAGACGCCGATCTGACCATGATATTGGTGGAGGCCCAAATCAACGCAGTGCCGACTGCGCTTATTTCACCGATCATTAGTCCATTGTCATCCTTTTCCTCCTATATCATACCACAGGCCCATTCCGCTCGACGCTGATGATGCTCAAAAAAATCGGGGTGTACGGCGTCAACGGATTTTCAACGGATAAGCGGATAGGGGGAGTACTTGGAGACACGGAATGCTTGCCCGAGCTGGCTAAGCAGTGTTCAACGGGTTACAGATCTGTTAGGAGAAGGCCCCGCTCGTGGCTTAAGGGCTACTTGGCGCCCGCGTCGGTCCGTCGTGACCGTCGGCGGGACTTGCCGATGGGTACGCTGAAGTAGAACGTGCTTCCCTTGCCCTCCTCGCTCTCGAACCACATCCTGCCGCCATGGCGGGTGACGATCTCCTTGGATATGAACAGGCCAACCCCTATGCCGCCGAAATCGAAAGGCGTGCCGGCGTGAGCGCGGTAGAAGCTCTGGAAGATGCGGTGTTGCTTCTCCTTTGGTATTCCCACGCCGTAGTCCTTGACCGAAACAACCGCCTCATCACCCGCGATGTCCACCGCCACGTCTATCCTTCCCTGATAAGGGCCGCCTTTGGGCGAGAACTTAATGGCGTTGTCGATGAGGTTGGTCAACACCTCGCCAAGGCGCTCCTTATCCCCCTTGACGACTACTGGCTCGGCCTTCACGACGCGGATGTGATGGTTCGTCGTAGTTAGGGCCATTCGGTCCACAACCTCCTCAGCCAGCTCGGACAAATTCACCCGCTCGGTCACCATCTCCATTCGCCCGGTTGTCAGCCGCGAGATATCGAGAAGGTCGTTGACGAGGCCGCTTATTCTATCGGACTGGCGGTTTATTGCCTGCAGGGCCTTGATTGCCTGCGGCCCAACGCCCTCCTGGCTGCGTTTGAGGAGCAACTGGGCATAGCCCTTGATGGCGGTCACCGGCGTCTTCAGCTCGTGCGCGGCGGTGACGATGAACTGATCTTTGAGCCGGTCGAGCTCCATGATCTCCGTTAGATCCCGCACGACCACCACCGCGCCCATAACTATGCCGCTTTCGTCCTTAATAGGCGCAGCGCTGAGTCGAACGTAGACATCTCGGCCGGCGTCGGGGCCGGCAATGACCATATCGTCCTTTTCCACCGGCTCTCCCTTGAGGGCGCGAGCGAGGGGAGCCTCCTCGGGCAGGATCGGCTTCCCATCCAGATGCCGCGCCGGGAGTCCAGCGGGAAACCCGGGTAATGCCGGCTCGGCGGCTCCTGAGCCGGCCATGGCCAGCAGTGACATTCCCGCTTCGTTTGTGAGACTAACGCGACCGCCAGCATCGTAGACGAACACCGCATCGACCATATTGTGAATGACGGCCATCAGTTGGGCGGCCCGCCTATCAGAGGCGTCTGCTAGCCGCTGGACATCGTCGAGCAGCCGCCCGCGCTCCTGCTGCTGCGACTCGACATCCTTCCGCCGCTCCTGCTCCCGCTCGGCCGTATCCTCAGCGGCGAGCGCGCTCACGATCAGCCGTTGGTTGGCAGCCCGCAACATCTCGGCGGCGCGAGCCTGCTGTCTCTCCGCCTCAACTCGCTCCGTGGCGTCGCGAAGGATGCTGATTGCTCCGAAGACGTCGCCCTTCTCGTCCTTAGCCGGGCTCGCCGTCCAGCTCACGTAGAGGTCGCCGCCGTCGGGGTTGGCGATCTGTAGCAGCCCGTCGACCACTGTCTCGCCCCGTAGCGCCCGGCTTAGCGGCGCTTGTTCCAGAGGCAGCGGGTTTCCATCCGAATGGCGCAGCCTAAGATCAGCGCCGAACCGTTCCCACGTTAGCCTGGGCGAAAGCTGCCGCCGCATAAGGCGTCTGACCTCGTCATTGGCGTAGACAAGTAGGCCCCCCACATCTGCAATTATCACTCCACCTATGGAAGCCAGAGCAATCCCCAGCGACTGCAGTCGCTCCCTGGAGCTAGCTGTCATGCTATCCTCTTTAACTTTCGGACAGTCGCTCAACTGGGGCGCCGACGCATCCTGTCTTGGTCTGCAGGCAATCCATTGTCCACGGCCATCCTTCGAGGCGGCGGATCGAGGTTCCACGAAGCAATAGCTCGGCACAACATCTTATTATACCACACCGGGCGGGCGCCTGCAGGAATAGACTCCGGCTCGTCGAGACCGCAGGGTGATGGCGTCGCAAGCGCAGACCTCCCTGCACACACCGCAGCCAACGCAGCGGGTTTCGTCGACCGCGATCCGGCCGTCGATCAGGATCCGCGCCCCGAAGGGGTAGGTGTGGCAGAACTCGACGCAGAGGCCGCAGGCGTCGCACAGGTCGGGGTCGGTCTGGCTGATGAAGGGCGAGGGCTGGCTGCCCTCGGGGATGCCCGCTCTCCTCACCTGCATGCCAGCGCAATCCACTGGGCAGCAGTTGCAGATGGCGTATACATCGGGCGTGGTGCAGGTCCACAGGCAATGCACCAGATGCTCGCCGCGACAATACTCGAGAAGGGCCAGAGCTTGGACGCGGTCGATTTCCCTCGCTCCGTGCCGCTTGAACTTCACCCAAGTGTCGGCCGCCAGGCCCACGTAAAGACAGGTTGGCGGCATCGCCGCCACGTCGCAATGCTTCCACACCTTTCGACAGGCGCACTCGGCGGCGGCAAAGCGCTCTCCCTGCAGGATTAGATCGCGTGCGGTCTCGTAGGGGACCACGCTTCCCGTGTGGTAGGTGGTGCGGGCGTAAACGGTGGCGGCCCACCGGAGAGCCGGGCCGGCCAGCGGCAGCCGGTGATGTTTGGCCAGGGCGGGAACGAGGAAGACCAGCCAATCCTGCTTCCATGCGTAGAGGCGAAGCCCGAGAGGCCGGAGCAGATGCCGCACCTTGGTGACTAGGCCGAACCGGCACGCCCGCCGACCGTGCTCGACGAGCATCCTAGGTGTCTCCCGCTTTTGGCTGGCCGACAATCGCCGCCAGCCGGTTCGGATAGCTGGCTCGCCATCCCGTTTCGGGGATAAGGAGACCGAAGATGGTGAGGTTGATGGCGGCGAGACCACAGACTAACAGCGCGAGCTGGAGAGAGCCGGTGGTCTCCTGAAGATAACCGGCGATGAGGGGACCCAACGTCGCTCCCACCGGTATCCAAGTCGTAATGAGAGCGATAGCGACGGCCACTTCGCGCGGCTTTATCCCCGGCAACTGGAAGGGAATACTGATCGTTACGGGGCCGCCGACCCAGGCGAAGCAAGCCGCGACGAAGAGAAGGAAGGCGACGATGGGTAGGGAAG
Organism: Chloroflexota bacterium; assembly: GCA_016190625.1. Lineage (GTDB taxonomy): Bacteria > Chloroflexota > Dehalococcoidia > JACPQF01 > JACPQF01 > JACPQF01. Next base: position 19,515 of record JACPQF010000143.1, read on the forward strand.
GAACCATGACGATGCCGAGATAGCATGCTACCTGCGCCAGGCCGGCGGTCCAGAGAATTGGCTTCTGACGACCCCAGCGGTCGGCGATTATCCCGGAAGAGAAGGAGCCGACCAGCGCCCCAAAAGAGAACACGACCATCATTGGCCCGACCACCGTCAGCGTCAGACCCCTCACGTCGACGAGGAAGAGAGGGATGAAAGTCACGAAGGCTCCCCAGGCAAAAGCAGCGCCGGCATGGCCGATGCCTATCAGCCACAGGGCCTTGTATCTGATGAGAACTCCCAAAGGATTTTCCGTCTCCTCCTGCTCCCTCGACCGGTACTCGGCCGTGGTCCGGTCCCTCCCCAGGAACAACCAGACCAAGCCGCCTAGAAGATGGGCGAGGCCGAGAAGGTAGAAGGTGGGCCGCCAATCGCCGAAAGCGATCATGACAATTGGCGTGATGGCGTTGCCTACGACCCAACCAGACGCATTGGCGGCACCGCTGAGGCTGTTGATTCTCGTAACTTCCCGTTGGGAGAACCATTGCTGAGTTAGAAGCGCCCCCGCTGGCTGGCGGGCCACAATCATGGCCACGAAGCCGACTCGGCAAAGGATCTCCAGAGCATAGGTCGGAGCCCAGCCCTGACCGACAAGAAAGATGCCGGCCAACAAGACAGATACCGCGGTCGATTTCCTGGGGCTAAAACGCGATACCCAAGCCCCCAAAGCGATAGTGGTGAGGGCGGGCACTAGCCAGCCGACAGAGCTCAGCCACCCCACTTGGATTGGCGTGATACCGAGGTCCTTGCGCAGCGTTGGCAGCATGATCATGAGGGAGGTCATCCCCATGGTGTTGGCGGCGTTGAAGGCCCAAAAGAGCCCCATGACTATCCAACGGTAGTTAGGCGATCGGTCCACCAGACTACTCCTTGGGAACTTGAGGATTGATGCAGTTGGGCGGCAGCCGGCCTTGCAGTCCGGCGATCAGGTTCTCGGCAGCCATCATGGCCATCTTGGTGCGCGTAGAATGGCTGGCGCTCCCGATGTGGGGCGTGATCACGACGTTGTTCAAGTTCAGCAAAGGGTCGTCCAGCGGAATCGGCTCGACCTCCGTAACGTCGATGCCGGCGCCGGCGATCTTTCCCTCGCGCAGCGCCTCGTAGAGGGCCTTCTGGTCCACCAGCGAGCCCCGGGAGGTGTTGATCAGGATGGCGCTCGCCTTCATCAGCTCGAACTCGGCCCCGCCCATCATATGGTGGGTTTGGGCGCTGTAGGGCGCGTGGAGGCTCACGAAGTCTGATTCCGCCAGCAGCGAGGGCAGGTCCCCCCGCCACTCCAGCCCCGTGTGCTGCTCCTCCGCCGGCCGGCGGGTGCGACTGTAGTAAAGCACCCGCATGTCGAAGCCTTTCGCCCGTCTCGCAACCTCGAGGCCGATGCGCCCGAGGCCGACGATGCCCAGGGTGGCGTGGTGGACGTCGTAGCCAAGAAGGGTCATCGGCCCCCAGGTCTTCCACTTGCCCTCGCGCGTCCACCGGTCGCCCTCTACCGTTCGCCTGGCCGCCGACAGAAGCAGGGCGAAGGCCAGGTCCGCCGTGGTCTCCGTCAGCACGCCGGGAGTGTTCCCGACCACGATTCCCCGGCGGGTGGCCTCTGCCACGTCGACGTTATCGTACCCCACCGCCAGATTGCTTATAACCTTGAGCCGCGGGGCTGCATCCATGAGGCCAGCGTCCACTTTGTCGGTCAGCAGGCTGAGAAGTCCGTCGACCTCTCTCACTTCGGTGAGGAGCACCTCGCGCGATGGTGGCAGCTCGCCCTCCCAGATCCGCACGTCCGCTACCTGCTCGATCAGGGAAATGGCCGGTCCGGCTATGAGCCGGGTCATGTAAACTCTGTGTTTCATAGGGCCTCCGCGCCCAAAGGGCGGTTTCGCACTTGGGACCACGCTTCGTGCCAAACCCGCTTGGTATGGCTGATGATCAGCTCCGGGCTCTCGCCGGGCAGTTGCGGCTTGACCTCGAAGGTGACCACGGGCTTTCTTGTGGGCTGTTTCTTGGCAAAATAGCCGATGTCGACAAGAACCTCGAGGAAGCCGGCCAACTCCGCCACGCCATTCTCCCCTTCCGGCAGGCAAAAGCGGGGGTGCATATCGCCGTAGGCGGGATGCTCGGGGTGCCTGGCCACGGCGTTGCCGACGTGAGCGTGAATGAGAAAATCCTTGGCTAACTGCAGCGCCTCGCCGGCGGTCTCGCCCAGCAGGGGCAGGTGGCTCAGGTCGATAGTCAAGCCGAAGTTGGGGCAAGACTCTCGTACCATCCCGGCCAACCGCACGGCCTCGGAGGTCGGCCCGATTAGGCATCTCTTGTCGACCGCCCGGTCGAAGGTCTCCAAGGAGATGGCCATCACGTAGTCCTTGGCCCTGTCCTCGGCGTAGCGGCAGAGCTGCCGGAGGGAATCCGCCAATAGCTCTTTGGCCCTCTCCCGCTCGGCCGGCCCTGGATCTGATTTGGGCCCGTCTAGAGTCGCCAGCAATCTGGCATTGTAGAAGTAGGCCTCATCGATGCAGGCCCGGACCTCGGCGACAGCGGCCTGTCGGTTATCCTCCTCCAGTGAGGCCAGGCTGAGCTTCTTAGACAGCAGGCAGGGCTGGGCGCCGAATCCCACTTCCACCCGCGCCGCCTCAAGCAATTGCTTGAGCTCTCGGCGGGTCCCCTCGTCCCTCACGTGCGTTATCTCGATCACGTCGAAAAAGGGGTCGTTGGCGACCTTGAGCGCCGATTCGAGAATGCCCCGCTCGCCCGCAGCCGTCTCGGGAAAAGCCATGAAGTGGACGATGCCAAGGTGCATTGAGGATTGCCAAGGATTGTTCATTGCTCCCTCCGCGAAACATAAGGTATGCCAAAGCTCCCGGACGGTGAGGCTTTAGCCGGTAAGGCTGGTCGAGCCGCCGAGTTCCTCAGACAATACCGGCTAAAGCCTCATCGTCTGAGCTTGCTCCGGGGACTGATGGCTGACCGCGCTTCCTATACTCGTCTCCTAAACAGGGGAATCCTCTCAACCTGCAAGGCGCCGCCGACGAACTGGGCCAGAACGGCGGTGCCAATGGTGAATATGATAAGCCAGTTGGGAAGCTGCCAGTAAAGACGAAGGAAGACGAGCAGGGGAATCGATAGGTGAATGGCAACAAACCACTTGGCGGACATCTTCTTTTGATAGGAGCGCCACTTGCCGAGAATCAGGTTACAGGCAAAGGCGGTCAGTATCAGAGCGGCAATATGGCTCCAGTGCATGCTCTCCTCGCTACGTTTAGTGTTGGCAATGGGGACAAAAATAGGTGCCCCGGCCGCCTACGGTGATCTTCTCGATCTTGGTGCCACATACCGGACAAGGATCTGCGGCTCGCCTGTGAACCAGCAGGCTTTCCTGCTGTTTGCCCCTTTCGCCAAAGGCGTCGCGGTAGTCGGAAAAGCTCGTCCCCCGGTTCTCTATCCCCTTGGCGAGGGCCGCCCGAATGGCGTCGCGCAGGCGGCCGACCTCCTCTGTCTCTAGCGAGCCGGCGCCCCGCTTGGGATGTATCTTCGCCAGAAACAGAGCCTCGTCGGCGTAGATGTTGCCGACGCCGGCGACGAGGCCTTGGTCCAACAGGAGGCTCTTTATCGGCCCGGACCTGCCGGCGAGCAAACCTACCAGGGCTTCGGCCGTGAACTCGTCGTCGAACGGCTCGATGCCCAGCTTGCCCACGATCCGGCCGGCGTCCTCGACCAGCCACAGTCTCCCCAGTTTTCTCAGGTCGGCAAAGCGCAGCTCGTCGCCGTTGTCCAGCTTGAACACCGCCCGGGTGTAGGGGTCCGCCGCCTCGTCGTCGCCTCGATATAGCAGTCGTCCGGTCATTCGGAGATGGACGATGAGGTATTTCCCCCCGGAGAGGCCAAAGACGAGGTACTTCCCCCGCCGCGTCAGAGACTCAATGCGACGCCCGGCGCTCTCGGCGGTAAAGCCTCCCGCCGTGGGAGTTTCGACGGCGCCCGTCCACTCCAGCTTCACGCCGACTATACTGCGCCCCAACACCCGCGGCTGCAGATCGTTCTTAATCGTCTCAACTTCCGGCAATTCCGGCATCCCACACCTCTATCTCATTCGCCATCTAGCGGGCAAGGTCCCCACCCTTACCCTCTCCGCGCCGTCCTTCAGAGGAAGGACAGCTCCTTCCCCAGAAGGACTGGGTCAGCATCCGGGCGGGAAAGGCAATTGACCTTTCACCAACCGAGCTCGGGAGCGGAGTGCTCCGCCCTCGCCCTATCGGAAAAGGGAGTGGTAGGCCGACAGTTCCCCCAGTCCCCTCAACCCTCAACCCTATGCCTATACCCTATACCCTATACCCTATACCC
>JACPQF010000020.1 GCA_016190625.1 Chloroflexota bacterium
GAAAAAGCGGTGGGGAATCGCATCCGCTTTTTGGCACTATGTGGGGGGCAACAGCAGGTCTGGCAAACAATTCAGACCTCCTAGTGGGGACAGAATTCGCGGGTCTCTGCATATTGCCAGTTTTCGGCTGCATTTCTAGAGGGGCAGGGGAATGTTCACTCTCCCGTCCTTCCGTCCTTCTGCGGTTGGAGAAGGGGGAGGATTAGGGTGAGGGCACCCGCTCGCCCTGCGCCAATATTTTTGGGGAGCAGCTAGCCAAGAAATGAAATACGAACCTATCATCTCCCATTTGAAGTGCGACTCAATACTTGCCAACCTCATCGACCGATACGGCCCACCGCGTCTCAGCCAACAAGCAGACGCTGGCGACCTCTTCCTGCGGCTGGTCGACGCCATCATCTCCCAGCAGATCTCGGCCAAGGCCGCGGCAAAGATCGTGGAGAAGCTGAAATGCAACTTGCCCGGCGCCTGTATCGCCCCTGAGAGCATACAGGCAGCAGGCATAGATGGACTGCGGTCGAGCGGCTTGTCTGGCCAAAAGGCCCGATACGTAGCGGGATTGGCTGAGCAGGTGCTGACTGGCGGGCTACGGCTCGATATTCTAATAGATATGGACGACGAGGCGGTTATCGAACATCTCGTCAAACTTAAGGGGATCGGACGCTGGACGGCCCAGATGTTCCTCATCTTCGCCCTCTCCCGCCCTGACGTTTTGCCCGTGGACGATCTCGGCTTTCGCACCGCCCTGCAACGGCAGTACGCCCTCCCCAGCCTTCCTGGCGCCGTGGAGATCGAGCAACTGGCGCAACTCTGGCGCCCCTACCGCACCTACGCGGCCTGGTATCTCTGGCGAAGTCTGGAGAACACACCTCGGGAGTAGCAGTCTCCCGAACGTCAATGAGGTTCCCCTGCATCGCTATTCTTGTCACGGCGAAACTTTGTGCTACTCCGCAGGCCCACGAGCGAAATACAGCATGCCCTTATCTCCGTCGTAGTCGATTCTAAGCGTCCTACCTGCCTCGTCCAGCTGATAGCCCGACGCCTTCTGCAGGGCTGCCAGATAGCGAGTCTCCTGCGCCATGAGGTTCGGATCGGCGCAGGCCTTCAGGGTGCTGGCAAGACGGCTTACCGCCAGCTTGTTGCCGTCCACGGTGTAAGTGCCCGAGAAGTTATTGCAGCCGGCCGAGCCGCTAAGCTTACCTTCCTCCTCAAAAGCCAGCGTTAGCTTTGTCGCTGGAGAGACCGGAGCTGGCTCAGTCGTAGGCCCGAAGGATACGAGCGACCACTGCGTTCCCGGAAACTGAGGGTGGACAAGCGCCCTAGATTCTGAAGAGGTGCAGGCTGATAGCCCGGATACGACGGCCAATAGAGTAAGCAGAGCCAGAAGCTTGGCTAGCCTAAAGCCATACATTAGTTGGAGACCCCCACACTTAGCGGGACAAACCGCGTGACCTCGAAATCTATTCTATTGTAGCACACTACAATGGTGTATACTTATGCCGAATCTCTTGGGAATAGATGGAGGCGTAACCGATGGAAAACGCTTTGGCCGACCTCTACCGACACAACCTGTGGGCGAACCTGCGCCTGCTCGACGCGTGCGCCGGCCTGGACGACGCACAACTGGGCACCTCCGCGCCCGGCACCTATGGCAGCATCGGCGACACCCTGGTCCATATCGTCAGCGCTGAGGAGCGCTATCTGGCGCGGTTGAAAGACGAGAAGCCGGAGAACATCCTCAGGCAGGGCGATCCCTTTCCGGGCTTCGAAGAGCTCCGCCAGCGGGCCCGCCTTACCGGTGAGGGTCTGCTCAAACTTGCTCCCGAGACCGCGCCCAACCGACCGCTGAAACTCAGGCGTCGGGAGAAAACAACCGAGATACCGGCCTATATCCAGGTAATCCAGGCCATCAACCATTCCACGGAGCACCGTACTCATGTGATGACCATCCTCAGCCAGTTGGGCATCGATCCGCCCTCTCTTGACGGCTGGACGTACGGCCAGGCGCTGGGCGTGGTCGAAATGTAGAGTTAGCGGTTTTGAAACGCTTGGTCGTGCGCCGACATGCAAAGCGTTAGACAGCTCCATCGCTAGACGCCGGCCGCGAAATGGAGTATAATAGCGTTTACTCTCAGACAGTGGCTTTCACGAGCGCCACAATGGCTGTGTCGGCTCGAGAAGTCCTTCGATCCAGAAGGTGGTAGAGGATGGACCGAGAGCGAGGGCATCGGAGCGGCACTACCCTTGCCCGAAAGCCGTTTGGCTCCAGGGCGCTTTCGCCTTTCGTCGGCCGTGACGGGGAGCTTCGCAATCTCAGAATGGCGTTGGCTCAGGCTGCCGATGGAGAGGGTGGCCTGATCTTCCTCACCGGGCAGCCTGGCATCGGCAAGACCCGGCTTGCCAGGGAAGCGCTGCGTGCTGCTAGGCAGCTCGGCTTTGTCAGTCTCGAGGGTCGCGCCTATCCCGTGGAGGCCGGATTAGCCTATGCCCCAGTCCTCGACGCTTTTGGTCCCCTACTCCTCAACGCCGAACCTGCCCGTTTGGCGACTCTGATAAGCGGACTACCTGACCTAGCTCGTCTGTTCGGCGTTCTCCAGCTTCCGCCACCGGCGCCGCTTGGCGATCCGGCCTTGGAGAAAACTCGCCTCTTCGACGCGGTGTCGCATCTCCTCCAGAGACTAACCATTGACGCGCCTGTGGTATTGCTCATGGACGACATGCAATGGGCCGACCCCGCGTCGCTGGAGCTGCTGCATTACTTAGCCCGAGGGCTGAGCAGCCAGAGGGCACTACTGCTGACTACCTACTCGGTCGATGCCTCTGATGTTAGCGGTAATCTGCGGGCGGTGGTCGCGTCCCTGCAGCGGGACGGACTAGCCGGGGAGATAGTCCTTCAGCGACTCAGCCGAGGTGCCGTGGGTGATCTGGCACGGGGCATTCTGGGCGACGAGCCGCCGAGCGATCTGCTAGCGCTGCTCGAGGCCCGGGCTGGCGGCACGCCTCTCTTTGTCGAAGCGCTCATCAATGCCCTTATCGATTCGGGCTATCTCGTCCGCGATGGCCATAGCTGGGTCCTCGGACAGAATGGAGCAGCCGCTCTGCCGCCGAGCGTTCGAAGACTTATCCTGCAGCGTTTGGACCGATTGCCTCAAGCTGACCGACGTCTTCTCGATTTGGTCGCAGTCATGGGGGATGCCACGCCGCATTCGGTCCTTCGGAAAGTAAGCGCTATGGGCGAGGAAACGCTTTTGGCGTCCTTGCGGCAACTCCTGGCTGCTGGACTGATAGCGGAGCGGATGGATGGGTCAGATGTGATTTATAACATAACCCATCCCTTGATTCAGGAAGTGGCCTACGCCGAGTTACCGGAGGCGGCAAGACGGCGCGCTCATTTGTCGGCAGTCCAGGCGATGGAGTCCTCTTCAAGGGGGCGGCCTGAGGATCTGAATCGCCTGGCTCGCCACTACCACAACGCGGGGCCCGACGCCGACCGTTCTCGTGCCCTGGCAGCGCTTGTGGCCGCAGGAGAACGAGCGCTCGTCCTGTACGCAAATGAGGAAGCCGTCCGGCACTTTGAGGCCGCTCTGGCAATGATTCGGGAGTGTGGACCGGACTTCTGCTCAACCCTATCATACTTGTTAGAGCAATTGGGGGAGGCTCGAGAGCGAACAGGTAGGCGGGATGCGGCTGTCGAACTATGGAACGAGGCGTTGGCCCTTCTGTCTCAAGGCCGAGAGCGATCTGGTCTTTCGGAGGAAAGGATAGCCGCCGTCTCACGTCTTCGCAGCCGCCTGGCTTTGGCGGAATGGGATCGGGGCCGTTTCGACCTCGCCAACATGCATCTCAAGAAAGGGTTGGAGGCGCTGGCTGGTCGGAACCCCAGCCATGAGCTATCCAACCTGCAGTTTACCCAATTTCAGATTCTCATTCGAGCGGGAGATGCTGCGGGCGCTGGCTATGCTGCAGCAGCCCTTCTATCTACCGCCAGCCGCCTGTCATCTCCTCATGCGGAGGCCGAGGCGAATCTGGCCGCCGCCAGTATCTGTCTGGACAGCGGCGACATCGCCACCGCCCGCGAGCGGGCCTTGCATGCTCTGGAATTAGGCGAGTCTTTTCCGGGAGGACAGGGGTTGGCGATCTGTAGCCGAGCCCACATTCACCTGGTGGCGATTGGCATGCGCCTGGGCGATCACCACTTCATGCGCGACCACGCTGAGCGGGGATTGGCTTTGGCCCGGCGAATAGGCGCGCCGTCCTTTGAGGTTCTCCAACGCCACCGCTTAGCATTCGCTAGCTTTCTATCGGGCGCATGGAGCGAATCGCTCAACTGCTGCGTGGAGGCCATCGCCCTGGCTCGCCGAGTCGGACATCCCCGGGACCTAGCGCGTTCTCTCGCCGAACGGGCGGTGCTTCTGGCATTACAGGGGAATTTGCCAATGGCGGAAGCCAGCATCTCTGAGTCGAGGGCGGCCTTTGGCGGCGGGGCGCCTGTTGATCGAGGGGTTTACGGGCTCATCGATATCGTCGAGGTATGCCTTGCCCTTGAACGGGGGCAGATCGATCGTGCTGTTGGTATCGCAAAGGGATTTGCCAGCCTGCCGAAGGCATCCGCCGAGCCGGCCGGTCTCTCGATAACATACATGCCGACTGGCCTAACACTACTGGCCGAGGTGCAGGCTGCGGCAAAAGACGGCGAGGGAGCGTTGGAAACTGCTCGCCAAATCATCGGCTTGGGTCCCATCGGTACCCCATACCTGACTGCCCTGGCAACTCGGGCGGAGGGACTTGGCCGGGAGGCCATGGGCCAGCGCGAGGCCGGCATCTCTTGTTTGACAAGAGCGCATGAGATGTTTTCGGCTTTGGAAATGCCATTTGAAGCAGCCAGAGCGTTGCTCGAGCAAGCCATCCGGTTATGCTCGACGAAGCCTAAGCTGTCGGTTAAGTATGCTCAGCAGAGCCTTGCGACCTTCGAGCGTTTGGATGCTCAGCGATTTGCCGACCGCGCCCGTCGCCTGCTCCGAGGGCTGGGGATAACGCCGGTTGCCACCTGCCGATCTCGTCTCGGCGGATTTCCGGTTAGCGAGCGGGAGCTTGAAATAGCCCTGCTGGTGGCGCGGGGCTCGACTACGGCTGAGATTGCCAAACGACTGACTGTTAGTCCTCTTACTATTACCAGTCACCTCCATCGCATCTATACTCGTCTCGGGGTTAGCTCTCGTATCGCCCTCGCCCGCTGTGTAATAGAGGCCGGCCTCCTCCGGTCCGAGGACCAGAATACATGATCGTTACACATATGTTTGGATAGTTATCGAGCGCCGCTTGTGTTATAACTGAATGGTCATTGATGTGAAGACCATTTCTGCTATGGTTCAAAGATCGGAGAGTTGAAGCTCATACAGGGTGGAGCAGCGCTCACGGGGCCCATCTACGCTTCCATAACCTACGCCAAATAGAGCTTGACAGACGGACTCACGGCTCATCCCATCGTCCCTCTTCCCTCAAAGGAGAGGGGTGGGCGACCAGCAGCGGTCACCAGAAGCAATCGGCCTCTGCGAGGTCAGGGAGTAGCCTAGGGGGCTGCTATCCGCGGGGAATGGGCATAGAGCTACGGAGGAGGTAGCGATTATGGCCTGAACAAATCAATATTCCTGCGGACTCGCCAACGCAGTTAGCGAGCGGAGTGTGACGGTGGTGGCGCAGGAGCCACCGTGACGGGCACCTTTGTATCGGCCGAACAAAGTTAAGGAGGAAGAAAATGAGTCGTATTGCTGAACTGCAGAAGAAGTATCCCACGCTTCACAAGGACGTCGTCATCAAATGGGAGATGATGGTGAAGGGAGTGCAAGACAGCAGGGATTTAGACGAGTCCAGCAGATGGAAACCGGCCTCCCATGGAAGCTACCTGAGCTATGACGAGGACTTTACGCTGCAGCGCATGAAGGCGGAGACGCCGTGGCGGGTAAGAGAGGACGCTATCTTAACGCCGACCATATTCTTGATGAAGAGTGGTCTGGGCTTCCCCATCTGGAGAAAGCGAGCCAGTCCCTACGTCGTCAGGCACTTAGGCGACGGTAAGTTCGCCCTCTTCGAAGGCGACGAGAAGATCGATATTGACCTGTATAGGGATCCAGGGAGACAGCTCTTTCCGGGGTTGAAGACGAGCAAGGGAACGCCAGCGCAAGATCTGGTGGAGCTGAATCGCCGCTGCTATCGGATCGTTCCCGTGCGCTTCTGCGAGTATTTCACCACTGGGGACGAGTGCAAGTTCTGCAACTTCAATCCCACGCAGGAGGACTCACGGGCCGTTGGCGTCACCCGGCCGGTGACCATTAATCCCGAGGAGACGGCGGAGTCTTTCAAGATCTACGGGTCGCAGGTCAGACTCATCGAGGGCTTCCTGGAGAGCGGCGGCTTCAAGAAGAGCGAAGCGGAGTCGAGCATCAACGTCAAGTTCGTGGAGGCCATGAATAGCGCCCTTCACTACCGGACGCATATGAAGCTCGTGGCCGAAGCTCTGCCGCGCAAGGAACTGCTGCGCCTGCGAGACGCTGGGATGGCAGGGATCAGGGTACAGATGGAGGCTTTTGACGAGCGGTTGTTTGCCACAATCAATCCGGGGAAAGCGAAGCACATGTCCCGCGACGAATGGCTGGAGTGCTACGAAAACTCGGTGGAGATCTTTGGTGTGGGCAATGTGGCGGCCAAGTTCGTGGGGGGCGTAACCATGCAGGGGCCATGGGGCTACCAGACTTGGCAGGAAGCCCGGGATTCCCATGCCGAAGGGGACAAATGGATGATCAGCCACGGCGTGTATCCTTGCATGGACGTCATCCGCTGGGCGCCCGGCTCCCCCTATTCAAGGGACGAGAGCAACCGCAACAAGTTTCCGCCCACCGAGTTCTATCTGGACCTGATCGTCCATCATGATAAGGTGATGAACGAGTACGGCTTCTACGATAAGTTGAACAAGTTCCTTTACTGCGGTTTGGACTGTCACACACGCCCATATTGCGCCGAGCAGGGGATACTGGAGAGAGCGGGGGACTTCGGCACGTGGATGGGCGACCGGATTCCCTACGAGCAGAACTGGGTGGCCCAGTTCGTCGATTCGGTCAAGGAAAAGGAGTCGGCTAAGAGCCGATAGGCTTTCACCCTAAACGTCAGTACCTACGCGGTGGGTCTTGGGATGGTAGCGACATGCGGGCATCCGAGGGGCGAATCCTTCCGCGGAAGGATTCGCCCCTGCGGGATGGAGCACCGCCTCAACCGCAGGGCCACCGCGTAAGTCCTCTTGCGAACAGGGCTTACGCGTGGGGGTGCCAGAGGAGGGGGTCAACCTGTCACCCAGCGTAGCGAAGGGTCTGGCGCGGCGGGGGAACCCCACTCAACCCCATCCTTCTTCAGGAAGGATTCGCTGCGGCTCAGAATGACAGCCGAGGACCTTGCTCCACAATGCCCACTGCGTAAGTCCTGTCAGTAAAAGGCTGAACGGTCAAAGACGACCCGGCACGACTCAAAGACATGGCGAAAAGACAAAGAGTGGCGGTGGTGCACGAGCCACCGTGATGGCCGTCTTGTTTCGGCCGAACAAAGTTAAGGAGGAAGGAAATGAGTCGTATTACGGAACTGCAGAAGAAGTATCCCACACTCCACAAGGACGTCATCGTCAAATGGGAGATGCGGGTTGGGGGCGTGCAAGACAGTAGGGACCTGGACGAGTCTAGCACGTGGAAACCGGCCTCCCATGGGAGCTACCGGAGCTACGACGAGGACTTCACGCTGCAGCGCATGAAGGAAGAGACGCCATGGAGGGTGAGAGAGGACGCCATCCTAACTCCCACCCCACTCTGGATGAAGACCGGCCTGGGCTTCCCCGTCTGGAGAAAGGAAGCCAGTCCCTACCTCATCAGGCATTTAGGTGACGGTAAGTTCGCCATCTTCGAAGGCGACGAGATGGTCGATTGTGAGCTGTATAGGGAGCCGCCGAGAGAGCGGTTTCCGGGGTTGAAGACGAGCAAGGGAACGCCAGTGCAGGACCTGGTGGAGCTGAATCGCCGCTGCTATCGGATCGTTCCCGTGCGCTTCTGCGAGTATTTCACCACTGGGGACGAATGCAAGTTCTGCAACTACAATCCCACGCAGGAGGATGCACGGGCCGTTGGCGTCAACCGGCCGGTGACCATTCATCCCGAGGAGACGGCGGAGGCCTTCAAGATCTACGGGTCGCAGTTGAGGCTCATCGAGGGTTTCCTCGAGAGCGGCGGCTTCAAGAAGAGCGAAGCGGAGTCGAGCATCAACTGCAAGTTCGTGGAGGCCGTGAGTAATGCCCTTTCCTACCGGACGCATATGAAGCTCGTGGCCGAAGCGCTGCCACGGAAGGAATTACTGAGGTTGAGGGATTGTGGGCTAAGCGCCATCAGGCTCCAGATGGAGGCCTTTGACGAGCGGTTGTTTGCCCTCATCAATCCGGGGAAAGCGAAGCACATGTCCCGCGACGAATGGCTGGAGTGCTACGAAAACTCGGTGGAGATCTTTGGTGTGGGCAACGTGGCGGCGAAGTTTGTGGGTGGCGTAACCATGCAGGGGCCATGGGGCTATCCGACTTGGCAGGAAGCCCGGGATTCCCATGCGGAGGGGGACAGATGGATGATCAGCCACGGCGTCTATCCTTGCATGGACTGCATCCGCTGGGCGCCCGGCTCCCCAAATTCAAAGGATCCCAGCAATCGTGACAAGTTTCCGCCCGCCGAGTTCTACCTGGACCTGATCGTCGAGCATGAAAAGGCGATGAACGAGTACGGTCTCTTCGACAAGCTGAACAGATTCCTCTATTGCGGTCTGGACTGTCACCAAGGCCCTTACTGCTCTGAGCAAGGCATCATAGAGAGAGCGGGGGACTTTGGCGCATGGATGGGCGAGCGGATTCCCTACGAGCAGAACTGGATCGCCCAGTTCCTCGACTCGATCAAAGAAAAGGAATCGGCAAAGAGCAAATAGCCTGTCATTCTAGTGCGTTGTGTCGGATGAGTTGATACCCGGCATTCTGAGGCCGCAGCCGAATCCTTCAGCGGAAGGATGGCCGTGCGGGGTCCCCCGATCTCCGCCATCCTTCCGAAGAAGGATTCGCTGCGGCTCACGGTGACGCGTCAAATCACGCATCATGATGCACTAACGTAGTTCCCGTTGTGACCATGATGTTCAGAGGTGCCAATGCTTGCCAAAGCTATCTCCGTAGCCCGAGGTCAGTTCTACTTCGGCTGGGTCATTGTCGCCGTGGGATTCGTGATCCAGTTCTTCCTCGGAGGCTTTCAAGGCTGGGGGTTCGGCTTGTTCTTCAAGCCCATGAGCGAGGAGCTTGGCCTGAACAGGGCGACGTTCTCCAGCGCCCAGTCGTTGAGCACCATCATTAGCGGCGGCCTGGCTCCCTTCTTGGGTCCGCTGATCGATAGGCGAGGAGCGCGAGGGCTGATGATCTTTGGCGCCGCCATCGCTGGGGCCGGATTCGTCGCCCTGAGCTTCGTTCAGGGCCTTTGGGGCCTCTATCTGGTCCGCGGGCTTGTAATCACCGTAGGCTACGCCAGCGCGGCTGGACTCACCGTCAATGTGGCCATCTCCAACTGGTTCATCAGGAAACGGGGCAAGGCCGTGGCCATGTCGGTGATGGGGAGCTCCTTCGCGGGGGCAGTACTGCCCACGGTCGGCACCTATCTCATTCTGACTTATGGTTGGCGATGGGCCTTGGCGGCTCTAGGTATAGCCACCTGGTTCGTGCTCATCCCTCTGGCGGCGCTCTATGTGAAGAGGCGACCGGAAGATTGCGGCCTGCTGCCGGATGGGGATTCGCCGCTAGTGGGCGTTTATTCAGGGTCGAGCGCCGGCGATCGGGCGGCTGGCCGCCTTCGACCGGTTCCCCTTGCCGAGGAAACGTGGACCCGCTCGGAGGCGATGCGCACCTCCGCTCTCTGGCTGACCATTCCGGCTTTTGGCTTGGGGACCAGCGCCGCTGGCGCGATGGTTTTGCACCTTTTCCCTTTTCTGACTGATATTGGCCTGTCGGAGAAGGCCGCGGCAGGGGCGGTCAGCCTGGTGGCTTTTTTGTCCTTCTCCTGCAAGCTGGGATGGGGCGCCCTTAGCGACAAGGTTGGCGTTAGGGCCTCTTCCGTAGTCTTCCTCGCCTTCGCCGCCTTCGCCTGGGCAGCGTTTTCCGTCCTCGCCCATTGGCCTTCCTACTGGCTAGTTTATGTATCGGCCACCCTAGCGGGGTTTGCCATGGGCGGAACGACGACCATGCAGGAGGTTTTCTGGGCCGGCTACTTCGGTCGGCTCTCCCTGGGCACGGTTCGGAGCGTCGCCCTTCCGTTCTCGCTCACTTTCGGTGCTCTGTCGCCCCTGATGGCCGGCTGGACCTACGATACTTTTCACAGCTACCAGTACGCCTTCGTCTGGTTTGCCGTTGCTTCAGCCCTGGGCAGCTTTCTCATTTACCTTTCTCGCCCCCCGCGGAAAAGGCTGAACGAGAAAACGGCCAGATCAACGAGCCAGGAACCTGGATGATTATGATGTTTAGAGGTGCCAATGCTTACCAAAGCCATCTCGGTAGCCCGAGGTCAGTTCTACTTCGGCTGGGTCATCGTTGCCGTGTGCTTCGCGACCCAGTTCATGGTCCAAGGCGTTCAAACCTGGGGGCTCGGCTTGTTCTTCAAGCCTGTGAGCGAGGAGCTGGGCCTGAACAGGGCGACGTACTCCGGCGTCCAGTCGTTGACCATCATCGTTAGCGGTGGCCTGGCTCCCTTCTTGGGTCCCCTTATCGATAGGCGAGGAGCGCGAGGACTGATGGTCATCGGCGCCGCCATTACGGGGGCCGGACTGGTTGCCCTCAGCTTCGTTCAGGGCCTTTGGGATTTCTATCTGGTCCGTGGGTTAATAATCAGCGTTGGCTTCTCCTGCGCGGTTGGGCTCACCATCAATGTGGCCATCTCCAACTGGTTCATCAGGAAACGGGGCAAAGCCATGGCCATGTCGGTGATGGGGAACTCATTGGCGGGGATGGTGCTGCCTGCGGTCGCCACCTACCTCATTCTGACTTTTGGCTGGCGGCCGGCCTGGGCGATCCTAGGTATTGCCACCTCGCTTGTGGTCATCCCCCTTGCCGCGCTCTTCGTGAAGAGGCGACCGGAAGATTACGGCCTGCTGCCGGATGGGGATTCGCCGCTAGTGGCTGTAGACCTGGGGTCGAGCGCCGGCGACCGGGCGGCCGGTCGCCTTCGACCAGTCCCCCTTGCCGAGGAAACGTGGACCCGCTCGGAGGCGATACGCACCTCCGCTCTCTGGCTCACCATTGCGGCGTTTGGCTTCGGGATTATGGGCGCTGGTACGCTGGTTTTGCACTTCTTCTCTTTTCTGACTGATGCTGGTCTGTCACAGGAGGCCGCGGCAGCGGCGGTCAGCCTGGTGGCTTTGTTGTCCTTCTCCTGCAAGCTGGGGTGGGGCGCCCTCATCGACAAGTATGGCGCCAGGTTCTCTGCCATGACTCTCTTCGCCTTCGCCGCCTTCGTCTGGGCCACGTTCGTCGTCCTCACCCGTTGGCCTTCCTTCTGGCTAGTCTACTTATGTGCAGCTCTTGGGGGGCTTGCCGTGGGCGGAACGACGACCACGCAGGAGGTTTTCTGGGCCAACTACTTCGGTCGGCTCTCTCTGGGCACGGTTCGGAGCATCGCCCTTCCGTTCTCGCTCGGCTTTAGCGCTTTGTCGCCCGTGATCGCCGGCTGGACCTACGATACTTTTCACAGCTACCAGTACGCCTTCGTCTGGTTTGCCTTTGCTTCAGCCCTCGGCACTTTTCTCGTCTACCTTTCTCGCCCCCCGCGGAAGAGGCTGAACCAGAAGTGTGATCTTTAGAGATGCCAATGCTTGCTAAAGCTATTTCATTAGCCCGAAGGCAGTTCTACTTCGGCTGGGTCATCGTCGCCGTGGGCTTCGCGTCCCAATTCATGGTGTATGGCGTTCAAGCCTGGGGTACCGGCTTGTTCTTCAAGCCCATGAGCGAAGAGCTTGGCCTGAACAGGGCGACGTTCTCCAGCGTCTTGTCGTTGAGCACCATCATTAGCGGTGGCCTGGCTCCCTTCTTGGGTCCTCTGATCGATAGGCGAGGAGTGCGAGGGCTGATGATCTTTGGCGCCGCCGTCACCGGGGCCGGATTCGTCGCCCTCAGCTTCGTTCAGGACCTTGGAGACTTCTATCTGGTCCGCGGGCTTGTAGTTAGCGTTGGCTACACCTGCGCGGCAGGGCTCACCGTCAGCGTGGCCATCTCCAATTGGTTCATCAGGAAACGGGGCAAGGCCGTGGCGATGGCGGCGATGGGGAGCTCGTTGACGGGAACGGTGCTGCCCACGGTCGGCACCTATCTAATTCTGACTTTTGGCTGGCGGCGGGCCTGGGCGATTCTAGGTATCGCCGTCTGGCTTGTGATCGTCCCCCTGGCGGCGCTCTTTGTGAAGAGGCGACCGGAAGATTGCGGCCTGCTGCCGGATGGGGACTCGCCGCTTGGAGACGTAGTTCTAGAGTCGAGCGCCGACGGCCGGGCGGCCGGCCGCCTTCGACCAGCCCCCCTTGCCGAGGAAACGTGGACCCGCTCGGAGGCGATGCGCACCTCCGCCCTCTGGCTGACTATCGCAGCGTTTGGCTTCGGGATTATGGGCACTAACGCTCTGGTTTTGCACAGCTTCCCCTTTTTTACTGACATTGGCCTACCACAGGAGGCCGCGGCAGCGGCGGTCAGCCTGTTGGCTTTGTTGTCTTTCTCCTGCAAGCTGGCGTGGGGCGCCGTCATCGACAAGTATGGCGTTAGGGGCTCTTCCGTTGCCTTCCTCGCCTTCACCGCCTTCGTCTGGACCACGTTCGTCGTCCTCGCCCATTGGCCTTCCTTCTGGCTAGTATATTTATCGGCCACCCTCGGGGGGCTTGCTCTGGGCGGAACGATGACCATGCAGGAGGTTTTCTGGGCCAACTACTTCGGTCGACTCTCCCTGGGCGCGGTTCGGAGCGTCGCATTTCCATTCTCGCTCACTTTCAGCGCGCTGTCGCCCGTGATCGCCGGCTGGACCTACGACACTTTTCACAGTTACCAGTACGCCTTCGCCTGGTTTACGGTTGCTTCAGCCCTGGGCAGCTTTCTCATTTACCTGTCTCGCCCCCCGCGGAAGAGACTGAACCAGAAAATGGTCAGATTGACGAGCCAGTAACCTGTGTGATTACGATCTTTAGAGGTGCCAATGCTTGCCAAAGCGATCTCCGTAGCCCGAGGTCAGTTCTACTTCGGCTGGGTCATTGTTGCCGTGGGCTTCACGTCCCAGTTCCTGGTGCAAGGCGTTAATGGCTGGGGTTTCGGCTTGTTCTTCAAGCCCATGAGCGAGGAGCTTGGCCTGAACAGGGCGACGTTCTCCAGCGCCCAGTCGCTGAGCACCGTTGTTAGTGGCGGCCTGGCTCCCTTCTTGGGTCCGCTGATCGATAGGCGAGGAGCACGAGGGCTGATGATCATTGGCGCCGTCATTTCTGGGGCCGGATTCGTCGCCCTCAGCTTCGTTCAGGGCCTTGGAGAATTCTATCTGGTCCGCGGGCTTGTAATCAGCGTTGGCTACGCCTGCGCGGCCGGGCTCACCGTCAACGTGGCCATCTCCAACTGGTTCATCAGGAAACGGGGCAAGGCCGTGGCCATAGCGGTGATGGGCAGCTCCTTCGCGGGGACGGTGCTGCCGACAGTCGGCACCTATCTCATTGTGACTCTCGGCTGGCGATCGGCCTGGGCGGTTCTAGGTATTGCTGTCTGGCTTGTGGTCATCCCTCTGGCGGCGCTCTTTGTAAAGAGGCGACCAGAAGATTGCGGCCTGCTGCCGGATGGGGATTCGCCGCTAGCGGACGTAGGTCTAGGGTCGAGTGCCGGCGACCGGGCGGCCGGCCGCCTTCGACCAGCCCCCCTCGCCGAGGAAACGTGGACCCGCTCGGAGGCGATGCGCACCTCCGCCCTCTGGCTGACCATTGCAGCGTTTGGCTTTGGGACCATGGGCGCCAACGGACTGTCTTTGCACAGCTTCCCCTTTTTTACTGATATTGGCCTGTCACAGGAGGCCGCGGCAGCGGCGGTCAGCCTGTTGGCTTTGTTGTCCTTCTCCTGCAAGCTGGCGTGGGGCGCCCTCATCGACAAGGTTGGCGTTAGGGGCTCTTCGGTGGCCTTCTTCGCTTTCACCGCCTTCGCATGGGCCACGTTTGCCGTCCTCGCCCATTGGCCTTCCTTCTGGCTAGTTTATGTATCGGCCGCCCTGGGGGGGCTAGCTCTGGGGGGAATAACGACCACGCAGGAAGTTTTCTGGGCCAACTACTTCGGTCGACTATCCCTGGGAGCGGTTCGGAGCGTCGCCGTTCCCTTCTCGCTCACTTTCGGCGCTCTGGCGCCCGTAATCGCCGGTTGGACCTACGATACTTTTCACAGCTACCAGTACGCCTTCGCCTGGTTTACCGTTGCTGCAGCCCTTGGCAGCTTTTTCATCTACCTTTCTCGCCCCCCGCGGAAAGGGCTGAATGAGAAGATGCACCATGGCCTACCATAGGTCCGCCAATTGCCTGTCGAGGCCGTATCGACGCAGGGTTTCGGGAAATGGCTTCCCCGTCTTGCGGTCCCAGCCCATCAGGCTGTAGTAGTTGTCCAGCATGCTCTCCCATTCGAGGGCAATGTTCCTACCCTTGGCCGGCCCGTCGGTAGGGATTGAGCCATATCGCGCCGAAGGAACCTCCACCTCCGGCGTTATCCCGTGCCTCACGTTGAAGGCCCTCAGAAGGTTGACTGTCCTCCTCCCCACTTCCATCGCCTCATCGGCGTCCATGTCCCAGCCAGTGACTAGGTTCAGGGCGTCGGCGATGTACCGCAGCCCCGATCGCAAGTTGAATTTGCAAACGCCGAGACAGTCCTCGAACATCACCCTGCCTTTGAACTTGGCCACCGCCGTCGATACCTCCTCGCCCGAGAAGTGGTCGTTCAAGGCTATCCCAAACTCTTCCGGTCTCACCATGTGCCCTGTCTCGATGGTGCCGGTATTCGAGGTGACGGTGTCAAGCATCTCATGCCACATCGCCCGATGGTCGTGGCTTCTGGGCGAGGCGCCCTTTTTCGTGTAGATAGCGAAACTGGCCGCTTCTCCCCCGATCCACTGAGAGGCCCGCATTACCCCCTCCGCCAGGAGATTACCAAACCCCTGCCGCCTGGCGATTTTATGCAGCATGGCCCTTATCGCTTCCACGTTCCCCCAGGTCATTTTCAGCCCATCGGTCTGTTCCTCCGTGAAGAGCCCCTTCTCGAAGCACTCGATAACCCAGCCAATGACCCAGCCCGCCTCGCTGGTTTCGTAGCCCAGACGGTCGACCTCGTTGGCGAGAACGAAAGCCGCCGCTGGATCCGTGACGCCCACGGTGGGACCCCAGGCGGCCCATTGCTCGTACTCCGGCTCTTCTCCCACGTAGCCAGCGTAGGGACCGTCAGTAATCGTCACCATATGGCAGTGCTTCATCTGACAGGCCCAACAGGGGGTAGGTTTCAGTTGCCATCGATTGCGGTAGTTGTAACCCAGAAATGGCTCGTGTTCGGGGAAAAGGTTTGTCGTACAGTTCTTGACCGGCAGGATGCCCTGAGTAACCGCCCCACTGAAGTTACAGCTCGTACCCCAGTCTTTGAACTTTTGGGAAAACGGTTCCTTCAGGCCGTCCTCCCTCATGGCCCTCGCAGCCCTCGTAAGCTCGGAAGAGTGATGGACCCGGCGCCTGTCCCCGCTTCTGGTGGCGGCGATGGCCTTCAGCTTCTTGGCGCCCATAACCGCTCCCGGCCCGTTATGCCCAGCCACATGGCCCTTGTCTCCTGCCACCGCCGCAAACCTCACCAGGTTCTCTCCCGCCGGACCGATGCTGAACACGCTCAGTCGGGATTCGCTCCTTCCCAGTTCCTCACCGATGGCATCCTGCGTCTCCCAGGTGTCCTTGTCCGCTAGTTGTGAAGCGTCCCTCAGCTCCGCCTTTCCCTCGTCGAGGTAGAGGTACACCAGATGCGCCGACGCTCCTTGAAACACGACGGCGTCATAGCCGTTGAAGCGCAGGTAGACGCCAAGGTAACCGTTAGCTTGGGTGGATGTGGCGCCGTTAGTCAGCGGACCCTTGGTTACGAAGGAGATCGTGCCCGACCCGTTGACTGCCGTGCCGCCAAGAGGTCCCGAGGCGACGATGAAGCGATTCTCGGGGTCGGACCACTCCACACCCGGGGGCACTTCGTCGTAGAGAATCTTGGCGGCGAGTCCTATGCCACCCACGAACTTCCGCATGGTCGCTGCGTCGATCGTCTCATCCCACAGTTTACCCGTGGTGAGGTCGACGCGCAGTATCCTGCCCTGATAACCCTGAGCGTTGCTAGGCATCTACGACCAAACCTCCTAGACCTAATCAAAGATAAGTGAGATCTTAATGACCTACTTGCCGTGGGTAATCGTCTCAAGCGTGCGCACGTCGAAGCTATTGGACATGTAGTAGTTTGTCACCTCGCCGATCTTGGAGCTGATCCCCTCGAGTAGGTCCACCTCCAGAAGCGGCAAAGACGAATACCCGTTCTTGGCTAATAGGACAGCCTCAATCGCCAGCCGCTTCCTCTCCGCTGGGTCAGCTACGGTGGGAACTTTCTCCAGGAGCCCGTCCAGCTTGGGGTCAGTGGTGTTCCTTGGACTCCCAAGCTTGGAATGGTAGGTCAACACCATCCTCGAAAACTCGAGGCTCCCACCCGTCGCGGGAAAGATATAGATGCTGGGCCAGATTTCGGGCTTCTGCGTTGGGCTCTTCATAGTAGATACAGTGCCATAATCTATGGGCACTACCTCTGCGTTGACGCCAACTTTGCGCCAGTAGCCCCCTATGGCGTTGTCCAGCATGCTGAGAACGGCCCCCTGTCCCAAAATGTCCCAGATCTTTATGGTGAAACCATTGGGATAACCAGCCTCGGCCATTAGCTTCTTCGCCTGCTCAGGATCGTAGGGGTCTACCTTCATCAAGTTAGCATCAAAGAAGTATGCCCCTGGGTTCGCCCCGTACACGATGATTGGAGCAGCATACCCTTTGTAAATGTTGTCGATGATCTCTTTCCGATTGAGGGCCAGCGCCAGGGCCTTACGGACTCTGGCGTCCCCAATCGCATAATCCTGAGGGCGCGTGATATCATAGAAGATATACCCGGTGTACTGAATCGCTCCCGGCGAGTTAACCATGCGGAAGCCGGCTGATTTGAGGGCTGCCACCGAGTCAGGGGAGACCAGTATCAGGTCCGCCTCTCCTGTCTTGAGCATGGCGATCCTGGTCGATTCTTCGGGGACATCCAGAAGGGTCACGTTCTTGAACTTGGGAAGCTCTCTCCAGTAGTTCTCGTTGGCCTCGAGTTCAAGGCGGACGCCAAGCTCGTATTTCACGACCTTCCAGGGGCCGCTGCCGATGGGATTCTTGTTCCAGTATTCTATACCCTTCTCCTCAACGTACTTCTTGGGGAGCACGGCCGTTATGCTCCTCTCCGGACTCTGCATAAACTCGAACTGCGGCGTCTTCATGCGAATCGCCACTGTGTAGGCGTCTATCAAATCCACGCCAGCCACGGCTTTACCCCACACGACCGCCGAGGTGTTTATGCCCTTTCCGGGCTCTATCATCCACTCGATGCTGAACTTGACATCGGCGCCGGTGAGGTCGCTGCCGTCATGGAACTTCACCCCCTTCCTGATGTAGTAGGTGTGAGTCAAGCCGTCCTTAGATATCTCCCACCGCTCCGCTAGCCTCGGCACGAGCTGCCCTTTGGAATCGAGGTCGAAAAGGGATTCTAAGAACGCGGCAGTTAGGGCGGTCCACGTCACCCCGCTCTCGGCCCGGGGGTCGATCACGCCGGTGCCGAACCTCGTCGCAACGATTAGGCTACCGAAAGGCTTGGTGGCCGTCGGCACAGCCGTCGGTTTGGCCGGGGCCGTGGCGGATGTAGCGGGGGATGACGGCGCTGTAGTGCAGGATGCTGACAACAGGATACCAACCAACAAGACGACTGACAGGAGACCGCTGAATCTGGAACACATTGTCGCGAAACCTCCTTCACAAACTCAACTGTGGCGAACCTCTCCCTTGCGGCAAGACCGGGTCATCGCTGAAAGGTCGTCTTTGGCCCTCAGCTAAGCCAGAGCATCAATTGAGGTCATCCCTGGCTTCTTGCTCTGACGCTGGACACTGGGACGTCATCGTCGAAGGGTGTCTCTGACAATGAGAGCTTTGGGGGTCGTCTCTGACCGCCGATTCTGGCGTTGTGACTTTCGCAAATCAACTATAGCAGATGGAGTTTGATGGCGCAATCCATAACACCATGTAATTATCATGTATTTTTCGGTCGCTTCATCTAACTGGTGCATCCGGTAAGTTAGTTGCAAGATCCATCCCGCTCAGGGCGTCCTTCGGCGGAAGGACGCCCCTACCTGTGGTTCAACGTAGCCAAACATGTAGGGGCGGCTCGGGAGCCGCCCATGACCACCGTTTCTGTTAGTACCGCGGACTTACCGGATCCCCACTAACGGCAGAAGTCAGATATTGGGTTCCTAATTAGGATCCTAATTAGTACGGGAACCTCAGGTGATGGGCGCCACAGCCGGAATACATGATCATTACATATTATTATGGATTGTGCCATCAAATTGCATCTGCTAGAATTGATTCGCAAAGTTCTCGGTGCCAAAACCAGCGGTCAGGGAACACCGCAGATAGAAAGTTGTGGAGGGAGGACGCGTCGATATGGACAGAGGCAGGGCCATCTGCGAAGAACTCAAGAGGGCAGGCGTAAACCACATAGCCTGGCTCCCGTGCAGCGAAAGCCATTTCATGCACGATGCCATCCTCAGCGACCCTGAGATCACGGCCACGCAAGTGTGTAGGGAGGCA
>JACPQF010000147.1 GCA_016190625.1 Chloroflexota bacterium
ATCACCACGCGCTACGCACGCTGCATAAATAATCCAATGCCTCGTCTTGGCCGCAGCAATTCGTTTCAAAGCCGGTTTTCGGCTGGACTTCTAGGCCCGCCAGGGACAGGGCGCGGAAAGTCAGGACCAGGTCGGCAGGCATCTTCATGGCGTCGCCGCTTACTGGCATGGCGATGAAGGCAAGCCCCGTCCCGACGACGTAGGCCCCCAAGGTCAAGCTCCACTTGAGCGGCTGAGAGAGCGATGCCGTCTTCGGTCCGCTTAGATAACGGTGGAGGGCAACGGCCACGACCGTCATGACGGCGGAAAGAACGATGAAACCTGTCAACGCCTTTTTTCGCCCAATCTGCGTGCCCTGAGAGCCCGGTGGTTCAGACGCCGCCCTTCCCGTCGATGAACCTCTTGGCCGACTCGGCGGCGACGATGCCCTCGCCGATGGCCACCGCGGGATGGCCGACGTGACCCTCGCGCGCCATGCCCGCCACCAGTAAGCCGGCGACCGCCGTTTCCAGGGCCGCGTTGGCGGGAACCTTCCCGTCGGGGGAGAGGCTCAATAGCCCGGCGAGAAACTCCGTGTTGGGCCGGCTCCCGACGGCGACGAAGACCCCGGCAACCGCCAATTGCGACGAGGCGCTGGTGCCTGCCTGCCTGAGTTGCAGCCCGCCGACCTGCGTGTCGCCAAGAATGGCCTCGACGGTGGCGCCCAGGCGAACCTCGATCTTGGGATTACCGGCCACCCTCTGGCGCAGCAAATGGCAAGCGTCGAGCTGGGGCTTGGCGTGCACGATCACCACTTTGGCGGCGGGCTGGGCCAGATAAAGGGCTTCTCTCAGGGCCTCGTCGTCCCCGCCGACCACCGCCACGGTCTGATTACGAAACAGGGCGCCGTCGCAAGTGGCGCAGTAGGAGATGCCCGACCCTTCCAACTCCTCTTCGCGAGCAATCCCCAGCCTGCCATGGGAGGCCCCGCTAGCGACGACGACTGCCCGCGCGGAAACCGGACCGTCGAAGGTCTCCACGACGAAGCCGTTCCCTCGCCTCCGGACTCCCGTGACCTCCGTAAGCTGCATCTCCACGCCCAGTTTCTCCGCCTGGTCCGACATGCTCATGCCGAGGTTTATGCCGTGGACGCCGTCGGGAAAGCCGGGATAGTCCTCGATTAGATCGGCGTTCACCAGCCAGCCCCCAATCATTTCCTTTTCGACCATGACCGTCTTCAATCCGAGTCTCCCCGCCTGCAGACCTGCCGACAGACCCGCCGCTCCGCAGCCAGAGATTACCAGATCATACGAGCTACTATTCACTTCCTACCTCCATCTGGAAGGGCCAGAGCTTCCGGGAAGTAATTGTCCTGGACCTTCTCTTCCCTGTCAAATAGGACAAACCGGCCGGATCCCGCCACACTACTCAGCCAGCCACCCGGGCGTTCACCAAACCAAGGATATCACACCGCCCTGCTCGGGTCAACCCGAATTCGACGCTGGCCGCCGGCTAGGTGTTCGCGAAGACCCTCCCACCGCGCCCAAACCCCGCGATTAGGCTGCCTAGCATAACTGGTTGAATTTTGATACCCCCTGTGATAACTTGAGCTTGTGAGTAGCCGGACTCCAGTTTCGACTTTGACCCTCGCCTCGGCCTCGCCCCGCCGCCGGGGTCTCCTGGCACGGCTCGGCCTGCCCTTCATCGTGCTGCCGGTCGACGTCGACGAGCGCCTCCTGCCGGGAGAACCGCCGGTCGAGTTCGCCCAACGGGTGGCCCTCGCCAAAGCCGAAGCCGCCGTGCCGATGACCCGGGGCGGGTTCGTGCTAGGGGCTGATACCATTGTGGTCCTCAATGGCGCCATTCTCGGCAAGCCTAAGGACAGGCAGGAGGCCCTCGCCATGCTGGACGCCCTGCGAGGACGCGACCACGCCGTAATGACTGCCGTCGCTATCATAAACGCCAGCACGGGCGGTACTTTCTCTTCCGTAGTCACCACGCGGGTCTGGATGCGGCCCTACACCGATGCGGAGATTGCCGCCTACATCGACTCGGGTGACCCCTTCGACAAGGCCGGCGCCTATGCCATCCAGAGCCCCGACTTCCATCCGGTAGCGCGCCTCGAAGGCTGCTACAACAATGTCGTCGGCCTCCCTCTCTGCGAAGTCGTCAACGGCCTCCTCGCCGCTGGCTATCCGGAGTCTGCCCTACCGATAGATGGGATAGAAGAGATTTGCCTGCACAATCTCTCCGCCTAGTGCCTGTCCCCGCTTCGGACGCGGTCGACTTCGCTCTTTCCGATATTTCGAGGTTTGACGATCGTTGTTACTAGCAGTATACTACGTGCATAAGGCTGGTAGCTCGGATGGGTCGATTGGGATTACGGTTCCCGAAATCTGCGCTAACCCCAGAGGGGACAGTCTCCTAGTCCGCATTAGGGCCTGCCGGCGGGGATGATGCTGTTGCTCGACAAAGTTGGGAGCCTTTTAGCAGACTAGCACCAGGGAGATAGGGTGGATTAAGACAATGTGAATCTACCCGACGCCGATCTTTCGCAGCCTCACAATACCTCAAATAATTCTTTGGTGACGGTATGGATCATCCTGATCTAGCAGCTAGGGACAATTCTTTCCGGCGGCTTCGCCTGGCCAACGAATTTCGAGAATTCTTGCCCAAGTTCTATACTCATGAGCTTGAGAAGCTCAGAAAGGGAGAGGTTCCATCGGTGATTTCGCCTGTCGGTCTTGCCAGAGCCAAGCTCGAAGCCGGCGTTCCTCGCCCTTACGTTGAATTGACCATCGACAGTGTGGAGCAGGTTATTGCTGAACTATTGGAATCCAGAACCCGGGAACTTCCTGAGGCAATCAAGAGCGAGTTTGCTGTAGCTCGTGATTTGATCGTCGATCATTTGTATCAGCAACTCTTAAGGGCTATGAATTCCCATGATTTCCACTGTATATTCACAGAAGAGACTCGTCTGAGTTCGCCGGTCTCTGGTAAGTACAGTTTGGTGCAGCAGATAGCCCAGTTCAGTGTCGGGAACATCCCCAACAAGGCTATGGATCCTTGGCGACTGGCTAGAGGTTGGGCTGAGAAGGGGCATTCGCCCGAGGCGATCAGAGATCGATTGTTTGCTATGGGTCAAACGATAACCGAGGTCAACATGAAGCGACCAATGGCTGGACAGGCCAGGCAAGCTTTTAAGGATGTTTTGGCCGTGTTGAAAGGTAAGTGTGCTCCTAACATCGATACCTCAAAGAACAAGTAGCGGAATTCGACGATATCAAACAGTTCGCAGGAGCAAAGCCATGGACCGAACCGGATTCTATCCATGCCGCTGGCGTTTCAGCTTCTGCCGCAACGGGCCAATGTCTCGTTTGCGAAGCTCGCTCGCCAGAGCTTGCTCTTCCCGCATCGCCCGCTCATCGCGATGGTCCCAATAGCATGCCAAGGCAGCGTACACGTCGGCGATGGCGATGGATGGATATTCATGCACGATGTCATCCGGGGACATGCCCAGTTTCTCATGCCACACCGCAATATCCTGCACGCGAATCCGGCTTCCCACGATACGCGGCTTGGGGCCTCTGGCCCCGGCCACAATTTCGACATGATCCTGAATTACATCGGCCATAGCTCGGTTGCTCCCTGTTAGACTTCGCCACTAGATTATACCATCCGTAGCAAAAAGAAAAGCCGGAAGGTCTTCTGCGAGAAATGTCACCATCAGTCAAGATAGTTCAATTTAGGTTGTTGCATTACGCTTGACTCCATGTTACAGTAGATCTAGTGAATTCCCTGGCCTCCCGCTCGGGAGATAGTTTGCCCTCGCGCCCTCGCGTCCCGACCATAAGGTCGCCCTATGGCACATTACTGTCGATGGTGAGAAATATGGCAACAACCGTGGCGATCCCTAATTACGAGGTAATTGAGAAGATCACCGAAGGCCCCCAGGCGGCAATTTACAAGGCCTACCACAAGAAGAACCCGGAACGACTGCTAGTCCTCAAGATCCTCAAGGCAACTTTTCTCTCCGAACACAAGAGGTCGCAATTCCGCCAGAAGATCGAGCATCTCCGGGTGCTGAGCGATCCTCTGGTGATCACGCCCATCGCCTTCGAGGCGAAGGATGGGACCTGCTTCATCACGCAGGACTACTTCGACGGCGTAACCCTCGACAAGCTGATGGCTGAGGGCCAGGAGATCTCTCTGAACCACTTCTTTGCCGTCGCCTGTAGCCTAGCCCGTACCCTCGATAAGGTCCACGAGACGGGAATCATCCACGGCGGCGTGAAGCCCCATAACATTCTCGTCGACCCCGATACCCTCGACACTCGCCTGATCGACTTCATCAGCGCCCTCGACGTGAGAGACGTCAGCCACTTCATCTACGACCGCTCTTTCGTCCGGGAAACCCTGTCTTACACCTCGCCGGAACAAACGGGCCGGATCAGCCACCGGGTCGTCTTCTCCTCGGATATGTACTCTCTCGGCATCGTGTTCTACGAGATGCTGACCGGGCGCCTGCCGTTTCTGTCCGACGATCCCCTCGAACTGATCCATTCTCATCTGGCCGAGGAGGCGCCCAAGGTCCACGAGCTGAACCCCGACGTCCCCGAGGCCCTGAGCAGGATCGTGGCCAGGCTGATGCTCAAGGAGCCGGAGAAACGCTACCAGAGCGCCAGCGGACTTCTGGCCGATCTCGAGCGCTGCCGCGATGAATATCGGGAAACCGGCACGATCCGCGAGTTCCCCCTGGAAAGCTTCATCTACACCCGCCGGGTTACCTTCATTTCCAAGATGGTCGGCCGCGACCGTGAAGCCGAGATCATCCTCGAAGAATACGAACAGGTGGCGCGGGGGACCTTTCGCTCGCTGTTCATTTCCGGGCTATCCGGCATCGGCAAGACCCGCCTGATTCAGGAGCTCCAAAAGCCCATCGTGAAGCACCGGGGCTATTTCACTTCGGGCAAGTTCGACGTCTACCAGAAGAACATCCCCTATAGCTCTCTCATTCAGGCCCTGCGAAACCTGATGCGAACCTTCCTGACCGAAAGCGACGAACGGGTCGCCCAGTGGAAGAACCGGATATTGAAGGCCCTGGGCAAGAACGGGAAGGTCCTGACCGACGTCATTCCGGAGTTGGAGATCCTCATCGGTCCGCAGCCCGAGGTGAAGCAATTGCCGCCGGTGGAATCGCTAAATCGCTTTCATGACGTGTTCGACCGGTTTCTCACCTGCCTGGCCAGCGTGGAGAACCCTCTCACCCTGTTTATCGACGACCTGCAGTGGTGCGATGTCGCCTCCTTCGACTTTCTCGCCAACATCTTCGCCAACTACAAGGACCACCCTTACCTTTTCTTTCTGGGCGCCTACCGCGACAACGAGGTGGACTCCAGCCATCCTCTGTCCAAGCTCATCCGGAACGCTAAGGAAAGCAACCAGCCCCTCAAGGAGATCCGGCTGGGACCCCTGAAGCCGGAGCACTGCCACGAGATGGTGTCCTACATCCTGGACTCGCCTATGGCGCAGACGCGGGCTCTGTCCGATTTCATCAGCGCCCTGAGCGAAGGAAATCCTTTGTTCGTCAGTGAAAGCCTGTCCTACCTGCACAACGAAGACCTCCTGTTCTTCGACGAGGATAGACAGTGGCGGTGGGACCTGGACAAGATCCGTCAGTCCCGCATGCCGACCACGGTAGTCGCCCTGTTCAGCTCGAAGATCCAGAAGCTGCCGCCGGACCTGATAACCCTCCTCGAGTACTGCGCCTGCCTGGGGAACACTTTTTCGCCAGCGGAGCTTTCGCTGATCAGGGAGGCGTCGCTCCTCGAGATCTTCGAGACGCTGAAGCCGGCTCTCGGCCAGGGACTGCTAATGGAAAACAAGAACCAGTTGCAGTTCATCCACGATAAGGTTCAGGAGGCCACGCTTTCTACCATTCCGGCGGAGAAGCGCCGCCGCATTCACTGGCAGGTCGGCAATCATTTGCTTTCTGCCGTTTCGTCCTCCCTTGAAGATGGCCCTGCCTCGGGGCGCCCTCATCCTAACCCTCTCCTCCTTCCGAAAGAAGGACGGCAGGAGAGGGAACAGGACGCCCCAGTCCAGCCGGGGGAGGAGCTGTCCCTGGTGGAGGGACCGGCCATCGAGAAGCTGGACAACCTGTTCACCATCGTTTCCCACCTCAACCTGGGCAAGGAAGGCCGCCTCGACGCCAACACGGCCTACTTCCTCTCTGGCATCAACTACCACGCCGGCAATAAGGCGCTGGATTCTCTGGCGACCGAGGCAGCCAACGAGTATTACAACTTGAGCCGCGAGCTGCTGCCAGAAGGTTGCTGGGAGGATAACCACTACGAGCGCACATTCCGCATCTTCCAGAAGGCGGCCAAGACCGAGTTGATGTGCGGCAACTACGGGAATTCCGAGAAGCTGCTCACCCAGTTGCTCGACCACGCCAAAACCGATCTCGACAAAGCCGAATGTCTGGCGGAACAGACGACTTCGCTGTCCTCCATCGGCAATTTTATCAAGGCGATCGAGACGGCCAACCGGGGCCTGGCCTATTTCGGCAAGGCCATTCCCGACAATCCCGACGAGGCAGATGGACGAAGGCAAGAATTGATAGCCGACATCGCCTCGCGGGGTATCGACATCTGGGGAACCATCCTCAACATGCCTTTCACCACCGACCGGAAGAGCAAGATCGAGCTTGTCTTCTACAGCGAGCTCATCCCCGACCTTTACATGTCGGGCCTCGTGCCCCAGTTGTACCTCTCGGCGGCGCAGTCGACCCAGCACTGCCTCGCCGGTGGCATGGACGAGTCGGTGATCTACTCCTTCAGCATCATGGGGCTCCAACTCGGCGAACAGGAAGCGTTCGAGCAAGCGTTCAAGTACGAAGATCTGGCGCGCGACCTGTCGGCGAAGTACCCGAACACCTTCGGCGCCACCCGCGGCATGAACGGCATCGTCTGGTGCAACATGCACTCGCGCAGCCATCCGCGGCAGATCGTGGACTACTGTCTCAAGTCTATCCAGTGCGGCAAGAACTGCGGCGACCTCTACAACGCCGGCCTGTCCTACGGACCCTTGATGTGGAACCTCCAGGTCCAGGGGGTGGACCTGGACACCATCGAGGACTATGCCAAGGAATGCTTGCAGTTCTCCAACCGGTATCATCTCTCCTTCTCCGTGGGCCTGGCCGAAGCGATGCAGGCGGGCTGGGTCGAGCCGATGAAGAAAGACTACACCCCTGTCCCTATGGAGGAGAAGATAACCCAGTGGGAGCAGGACAACCATGTGGCATCGGCGGGCAGCTATTACGTCCACCTGGCCCTGGCCGCCTACTACTTCGGCGAGCACGAAAAGGCCGCCGAGTACCTGGAGGGCGTCCGCCGTTACCTCTCCGGTCTTACCGATAACGTGCTCAAACGACAGTGGCACGTTTTCCTGATCTTGAACGCCCTCAAGCAGTACGAGAAGGGCACCCGCTTTCGCAGCAAGCTCGAGCTGCTGGCGGAAATCCAGCCTATTTTGAAGAAGGTCGAGACGTGGTCGGCTTTGGGAGCCCTGCTCAAGCCCTATCTAGCCTTCGTCTACGCCGAGATGGAGAGACTAACCGGCGACTTCAAGGTGGCCAGAAGTCTCTTCCTCGACGCCATCGACGCCGCCCACGAGCAGGGCTACGTCTTCCTCGAAGGACATCTCAACGAATGCCTCGGCGAGCTTATGTCGCAGGCCGGCCAGTCTTCCCAGCGCGTTTACTTCGTGGAGGCCGCCCGTCTGTACAAGAAATGCCGGGCCGAGCGAAAAGAGATCAATCTTATCGAGAGGTATCCCGAGTATTTCGAGGAGGAAAAGACTCTCGATTCCCAGTTCGACGTGGAAGCCACTCCCTCCTACATTCTTCCCGACCTCGACGTCGACTACCTGATGAAATCGGCCCTCGCCATTTCCGCCGAGATCGAGCAGGACGCCCTGTTGAAGAAGATCATGAACGTGGTGATCGAGAGCTCGGCGGCCCAGCACGGCTATCTGCTGATCGCCGACGAGGGCAACTTGTTTGTTCGGGCCGAAAGCCACGTCACGGAAAAGCAAGCGGTGCGCACCCTGGACCAGAAGCTGGACGATGCGGCAGAGATCTGCAAGGCGATCGTGCGCTACGTCTACCGGACCGGGGAGCGAGTCATCCTCGAGAACGCCTCCCAGGAAGGCGCGTTCAAGGACAACCCGGAGGTGCAGAGCATGCAGTTGCGCTCTGTCCTCTGTCTTCCCGTAATCAAACAATCGAGCATGATCGGCATCCTCTACCTGGAGAATCGCCTGTCGGATTCGGTGTTTACCTCCGAGAAAACCCAGATGACGGAGCTATTGACCATGCAGGCCGCCACTTCTCTGGAGAACTCCCGTCTGGTGGAGGAGATGAAGAAGGCGGACGACCAGGTGAAGAAATCCCTCAGAGAGAAGGAGGTCCTGCTCAAGGAGATCCACCACCGCGTCAAGAACAACCTCCAGATCATCCACAGCATGCTCAACCTCCAACTGCCGTTCATCAAAGACTGGCAGGATACCGACCTGTTCAAGGAGTCCCAGAACCGGGTCCATTCGATGGCCCTTATTCACGAAAAACTGTATGAATCCGAGTCGCTGACCAAGATCGACCTGGCCGAGTACATCGAGAGCCTCACGGCCAACCTGTTCCTATCCTACGGTGTTACCGAGAGGGTGGTGAGGCCGAAGACCTACGTCGAGAACGTGACCCTCGACGTCGACACGGTGATCCCCTGCGCCCTCATCATCAATGAGCTCGTCTCCAATTCCCTCAAGCACGCCTTTCCGGATGGGGCGAGACGGGCCGGCGATACAGGCGAGATCCGCATCGACTTGCGGCACGACACGGGCAATCGCTTCATTCTGACGATTAGCGACAATGGCGTCGGCCTGCCCGAGGACTTTGACCTTCAGACCTGCGATTCGCTGGGACTGCAACTGGTGAGCGTGCTGGCAAGACAATTAAAGGGCAACATTCAAGTCAAGAGCAACGGCGGAACCGAGTTCGCCATCACCTTTGAGGCATTATTGAGAAAAGGAGGCCGACAAAATGCTTGAGGCAAAGATACTCATCGTCGAGGACGAGGGCATTGAAGCGCTAGATATTCAGCACCGGCTCATAAGCCTGGGTTATCCCTCCCCCGAGTTTGTTTTCTCCGGGGAAGACGCTATCAAGAAGGCGGAGGACATCTGCCCCGATCTCGTGCTGATGGACATCATGCTGAATGGCGAAATCGATGGCGTGACGGCCGCCGAGCAGATCCACGCCAGGTTCGACATTCCCATCATCTATCTGACCGCCTATGCCGACGAGGACACGCTGAAGCGGGCCAAGATAACCGAGCCTTACGGCTACATCGTGAAGCCCTTCAAGGACCGGGAAGTCCATATCACCATCGATATGGCACTCTACCGGCACCAAATGGAAAGAAAGCTCAGAGAGAGCGAGAAGTGGCTGGCGACCACCCTCCGGAGCATCGGCGACGCCGTCGTCGCCACCGACCGGACCGGCCTCATCACGTTTATGAACACGGTCGCCGAGAACCTGACTGGCTGGAAGATGGAGGACGTCGCCAACAAGAAGCTCTCGGAAGTGTTCAAGGTGATAAACAGGGGAACCCGCCGGCCCATCGACAATCCGGTCACGCGGGTGATCGTCGAAGGCGCCATCGGCGGACTGGCCAGCCATACGATACTCATCGCACGGAATGGCAAAGAAATACCGATAGACGAGAGCACGGCGCCGATCAAGGACGACAAGGGGAACGTGACCGGCGTGATCCTCGTCTTTCGGGACATCACGGAGCGGGAGAGGGCGGAGGAGGAGTTGCGCCGGGCCTACGCCGAGTTGGAGGAGAGAGTGGCGGTCCGCACCGCCGATCTGGCGCTGACCAACAAACATCTCACGCAAGAGATCGAGCAGCGCAAGCGAGCGGAGAAATGGCTGCAGGAAAAGAACATCGAGCTCAAGAACGCCACTGCGGCGAGAGACCGCTTTCTCGCCAATATGAGCCACCAACTGCGGGTGGCCCTCGGCGACGTCAACGGCTTCACGGAAGCGCTCCTGCAAGTCGCCGGACCGCTCTCCGAGGTGCAGGAGCGGCAACTGCAGGCGATCCGCCGCGACGCTCGCCGCCTGCCGTTTGTCATCAACGACCTCCTCGATCTGGCCAAGATCGAGTCGGGAACGGTGGAGATGCGGAGGGAGCCCGTAAACGTGGCTGGCGTGGCGCGCGAGGTCATGGGCGCCTTGAAGCCCCTGGCGGAGGAGAAAGGGCTGAAGTTTCTCGACGAGGTTCCCGAGGAGCAGGTCATTATCCACACAGACCGGCGCGCCCTCAGCCAGATTCTCCTGAACCTCACCAACCACGCCATCGACTTCACGGAGATGGGCAAAGTACACTTGGAGTTCGCTCAGCAACAGGACGGCAGGGAAACGACGACGGCTATAAGCGTGATCGGCACGGGCAGCAGCACCCGGGACGAACATCAGAAGAAACTGCTGGAAGCGTTCAGGCAGTTGGACGGCACATCTCTGCGTCCGCCGGATGGCACCGGCCTCGGCCTGCACGTGAGCCAGAGGCTGGCTCAGCTCATCGGCGGCGAGATAAGCCTGAAGAGCGTGTATGGGAAGAGCACGTTTACATTGACCCTGAAATGATGAGAGCTACGGCTTGCTGTCTGTGGCCAGGATTTTCCACCCGCTCCGTAGGGGCGAAGCATTTGCGCTGGGTCTCGGATTGGCCTTCATGGCCATTCGCAAATGCTTCGCCCCTACGGCCTTAGACTCGCCATGCAGAACCTAGAGCAAACCGATGGTGGACTACCAAATCGACTGAACAAACGCTTGCGTTTTCGTTATCGATGTCTTATCATAGATCTATCCCGGTTATACGAGCGAGAAAGAAAGCGGCGTTCACGCGATCCAGCCCTTGGATCGTCTTCTTGGCTTTGGTCAGCGCAGTTCATGAACTGATGGGAGGAGCCTAACTTGAAATCGAAGCTTTTCGACAGCACCGTTATTCGCGATCCTCAGGAAGCAGTCGACTTTGTGGCCAACATCCTCGAATCGTCCACCGAGTATTCCATTATCGGCAAAGATCTCGACGGCAAGATTCTCCTCTGGAACGAAGGCGCCCGGCGCATCTACGGCTACGAGCCGGAAGAGGTGATCGGCGAGACCAACTCCGACATTTTGCACACGCCCGATGATGTGCAGGCCGGCGTTCCCCGGGAAATGAGGGAAATGGCCCTCAAAGAGGGCAAGTGGGAGGGCACCCTCAATCGGATGCGGAAGAACGGCCAGCGCTTTACCGCCCGCGTCGTCACCACCCCCCGCCACGACGCCAACGGCAACGTCACCGGCTTCCTGCTCATTTCCAAAGATATCTCGGGCGAGATGCACCTCGCTCAAGAGCTCAAGGCCGCTCACGCCTACACCCGCTCGCTGATCGAGTCGAACATCGACGCCCTGATGGCAACCGATCCCCTGGGCATCATCACCGACGTCAACCGCCAGATGTGCGAGATCACGGGGCGGACCCGCGAGGATCTGATCGGAACGCCGTTCAAGGATTACTTCACCGACCCGAGGCGGGCGGAGGACGGCATTCGCAGGGTGCTCACGGAGGGCCGGGTGACCAACTACGAGCTGACGATTAGGGCCAAGGACGGCAAGGCGTCGGTGGTCTCCTATAACGCCACAACGTTTACCGACACCGAGGGCCTCCTGAAGGGCGTGTTCGCCGCCGCTCGCGGCATCGGCGACCAGAAAGACCTGGAAGAGAACCTCCGTGAGGTGCAGAAGTACACCCGCGGCCTCATCGAAGCCTCGGTGGACGCCCTGGTTACCGTCGATCCGGAGCTCCGCATCACCGACGTCAACGAGCAGATGGTGCGCATGACCGGCTACAGCCGGGAGGAGCTCATCGGCAGCCCCTTCCCCGACTACTTCACCGAGCCCGAAGCGGCCACCGGCGGCGTCCAGCGAACGCTCGACGAGGGCTTCGTGACCAACTACGTTCTCGTGTTGCGGGCTAAGACCAGCGCCGAGACCCCCGTGTCCTTCAACGCCTCCGTGTTCAAGAGCGACGACGGGAACGTGCGGGGCATCTTTGCCTCCGCCCGTGATATCACCGAGCAGAAACGACTGGAGGAGCAACTGCGCCAGGCCCAGAACTACACTCGCGGCCTCATCGAGTCCTCCGTCGACCCCATGATCACGGTCGATCCGGACCTGACCATCACCGACGTGAACGAGCAAATGGTGCGGCTGACCGAGATTCCCAAGGATGTGCTGATCGGTAGCCGCTTCGACCGCCACTTCACCGAGCCGGAGAGGGCGGCCTCGGGCGTGCGGAAAACCCTGCGCGATGGCAACGTCATCAACTACGAGCTCACGCTGCGGACGCCCAGCAAACGGGAGGTCCTCGTCTCGTTCAACGCCTCCGTGTTCAAGGATACCGAAGGCGACATCCGGGGAATCTTCGCCGTGGCCCGCGATGTCACCGAGCAGAGACGACTCGAGAAAGAGCTGCGGGAGCAGCAAAACTATAGCCGGGGCCTCATCGAGGCTTCGGTCGACGCTCTGGTAACGGTGAACCCCCAAAGCCGGATCACGGACGTGAACGAGCAGATGATCAAGCTCACCGGCTACAGCCGCCAGCAGCTCGTCGGTAGCCCCTTTGCCGATTACTTCACCGATCCCGAGCGGGCCACCGCCGGCGTGCGGAAGACCTTCGAGGAAGGCACGGTCAAGAACTACGAGCTGGTGGTCCGCTCCCGCAGCGGCGTGGAGACGGTCGTATCCTTCAACGCCGCCGTGTTCAAGGACACCGCCGGCCATACAGCGGGTATTTTTGCCGCCGCCCGCGACATCACCGACCAGAAGCGACTGGAGCACGAGCTACGAGAGCAGCAGACCTACAACCGCAGCCTGATCGAGCTGAACATCGACGCCCTAATGACCACGGACCCGGTGGGAGTGATCACCGACGTCAACCGCCAGATGTGCGAGCTAACCGGCTGGAGCAGGGAAGAGCTGATCGGCACACCCTTCAAGAACTATTTCACCGATCCACCGCGGGCGGAAGACGGCATCCGCCGGGTGCTCACGGAGGGCCAGGTCACAAACTACGAGCTGACGGTGCGGGCCAAGGATGGCAAAGAGACGGTCGTCTCCTACAACGCCACCACCTTCACTGGCGCCGACGGCCGCCTGCGCGGTGTGTTCGCCGCCGCCCGCGATATCACCGACCAGAAGCGGCTGGAGGAGCAGCTCCGGCAGGCGCAGAACTACAACCGGGGGCTGATCGAGTCTTCGGTCGACGCCATGCTCACCGTGGACCCCGACCTCACCATAACCGACGTGAACGAGCAGATGGTCCGGCTGACCGGCTACAGCCGGGCCGAGCTCATCGGCAGCTCCTTTCAGGACTACTTCACCGAGCCCGAGCGGGCCGCTACCGGCGTCGGGGAAACGCTGCGGGAGGGCTTCGTCACCAACTACGAGCTCACGCTGCGGTCCCGCCACCGCCGGGAGATTCTCGTTTCCTTCAACGCCTCCGTGTTCAAGGACACCGAGGGCAACATTCGGGGCATCTTCGCCGTGGCCCGCGACGTCACCGAGCAGCGACGGGTGGAGGAACAGCTCAGGGAGCAGCAGAACTACAACCGCGGCCTGATCGAGTCCTCCGTCGATGCGCTGGTAACGGTGGACCCGGATTTGACCATCACCGACGTCAACGAGCAGATGGTCCGGCTCACCGGCTACACACGGGAAGAGCTGATCGGCAGCTCATTCAAGGATTACTTCACCGAGCCCTCCCGGGCGGCGCTGGGCGTCCGCCAAACCCTCGCCCGTGGCTCGGTGACCAACTACGAGCTGGTCCTCCGGTCCCGCAGCGGCAAGCGCACGGTAGTATCCTTCAACGCCGGTACGTTCAAGGACACCGCCGGACGGGTCGCCGGTATCCTCGCCGCCGCCCGCGATATCACCGCTCAGAAGCGTCTGGCCGAAGAGCTCAGCGACCAGCAGGCCTACAACCGCAGCCTCATCGAGTCGTCAGTAGACGCTCTGATGACCGTCGATCCCTCCGGCATCATCACCGACGTCAACGAGCAGACGGTAAAGCTGATGGGCTACAACCGGAAGCAATTGATCGGATCGCGTTTTGCCACCTACTTCACGGAATCGGAGAGCGCCGAGGCGGGAGTGCGGGAGACGTTCGCCAATGGCGTGGTCACCGACTACGAGTTGGTGGTGCGGTCCAAGGCGGGCCGGAAGATTCCTGTCTCCTTCAACGCCGCCGTCTTCCGTGACACCGGCGGCGCCGTGGTCGGCATCCTCGCCGCCGCCCGTGACATGACTCTCCAGAAGCAGATCGAGCACGAGCTGCGAGAGCAACAGACCTACACCCGCAGCCTGATCGAGTCCAATATCGACGCTCTGATGACCACCGACACCGTGGGGATCATCACCGACGTAAACCGCCAGATGTGCGAGATCACCGGTCGCACCCGGGACGAGCTGGTGGGAACGCCCTTCAAGGACTACTTCACCGACCCGAGGCGAGCCGAGGACGGCATCCGCCGGGTGCTCATCGATGGCCGGGTCACCAACTACGAGCTGACGATCAGGGCCAAGGACGGCAAGGAGACGATGGTCTCCTACAACGCCACCACTTTCACCAGCGCCGACGGCCAGTTGCGGGGCGTGTTCGCCGCCGCCCGCGATGTCACCGACCAGAAGCGGCTGGAATCGCAGATCCACAAGCAGAACCGGGAGCTGATCGAGACCACCACCTTCCTGAACAACATTCTCGAAAGCTCGACGCAGTACTCGATCATCGCCAAGGACCTGAACGGCGGCATCCTCGCCTGGAACGAGGGGGCCCGCCGAAACTACGGCTACAGCGCCGAGGAGATGGTGGGCAGGCAGAACCCCCGGGTGCTGCACACGGTGGAGGACATCGAGTCCGGCAAGGTCCAGGCGCTGCGGGACATGGCCTACCGC
>JACPQF010000144.1 GCA_016190625.1 Chloroflexota bacterium
AATCGTTTGGCATTCGTCTTGGCCGTTCTTGTCAGGGCTTCGAGCTTCTGACGTTCCTCGACCGTCAAGGTCACACGGTAGCGTGGCTTCACGGCAAACCCTCCCTTCGGATTTGCCATGATTATACCACATTATACGAATGATACCATGTTACATGGTACTAGCTCCAAATGCTTTGCCCCTACGCCGATCCGGTCACGCCAAAGGATGCTGTGGGCCACCGCGCAACTCCCGTCACTGAGACGCGTTGTCGACGATCTCCGTATGGATGTCGTCGGCAGGGAGCGAGGGCACCTGAATGTCGACGGTCTCCGGAACCTCCGGCGGCGTCTCCCGCCAGCCCGGGCCTCGTCTCTCGACGAAGGCGGCGGCCAGAACCTGGTCCATGCTGCTGACCCAGACGAACTCCACCTGATCCCTGATCTTCTTGGGGATGTCCACCAGGTCCCGTCTGTTCTCCTCGGGAGCGACAACTCTTCTGATTCCTGCCCGATGGGCGGCGAGAACCTTTTCCTTGAGGCCCCCAATGGGAAGCACTCTGCCCCGCAGGGTGATCTCACCGGTCATCGCCACGTCGTTGCGAACTGGCCGCTTGGTGATGGCCGAGATCAGCGCCGTGGCCATGGTAATGCCGGCGGATGGACCATCCTTGGGTATGGCGCCCTCCGGCAAGTGGATGTGGAGGTCGAGCTTCTCCTGAAAGTCCTTGTCGACGTGCAGCGCGTCGGCCCGGGAACGGGCGTAGGAGAGGGCAGCGCGCGCCGACTCCTGCATGACGTCGCCCAGTCGACCGGTGATGGTCAGGGTACCACGGCCGTGCATCACGGCCACTTCGACTGGCAGTAGCTCGCCGCCTTGCTCGGTCCACGCGAGGCCGGTAGCCACGCCCACCTCGCTCTCCTCGATAGCCCCCCGATGGCGGTGCCTCGGCGGACCCAGGTAGTCGGTGAGGCTCTTCGGCGTCACCTTGGGCCTGGCGCTCTCATCCTTCACAACCTTGCGCGCTGCCTTGCGGCAGATGGCTGCGATAGTTCTCTCGAAGCTGCGTACGCCGGCTTCCCGCGTGTATAGCCGGATCAGGCTGCGAATGACGGCATCGGACAGCTCCATCTGGTTGGGTTCGAGTCCGTGCTGGCCGAGCTGCTTGGGAAGGAGGAAACGCTTGCCAATCTGGATTTTCTCATCCTCGGTGTAGCCGTGGATCTCGATTACCTCCATCCGGTCGAGAAGCGGACGGGGAATCTGCCAGGGCACGTTGGCGGTCGTGATGAACATGACCTCTGAAAGATCGTAGGGCAAGTCGAGGTAATGGTCGACGAAGCCATAGTTCTGCTCGGGGTCGAGGACTTCGAGCAGAGCGGCCGCGGGATCGCCCCGGAAGTCGGCGCTCATTTTGTCGACTTCGTCAAGCATTATCACGGGGTTCCGCGTGCCAGCCGTACGCATGGACTGGATTATCCGGCCGGGCAGAGCGCCAACGTAGGTCCGCCGGTGGCCCCGGATCTCGGCCTCGTCGCGGACGCCGCCCAGCGATAAACGCACGAACTTGCGATTGAGCGCCCTGGCGATCGAGCGACCAAGGCTGGTTTTCCCCACGCCAGGCGGGCCGATGAAACAGAGTATAGGGCCCTTGGTGGAAGGCTTACCGCTGGCTTTAGCCACGAGCTGTCGGACGGCAAGAAACTCCACGATGCGCTCCTTGACCTTATGCAGTCCGTAGTGATCCTCGTCCAGAATCTCCAGGGCCACGTCGATGTCGAGGCGATCTTCTGTACGCTCGTTCCAGGGCAGAGCGAGAACCAGGTCGAGGTAGGTGCGCACTACGTTTCCCTCGGGCGACGCCTGTGGCATGCGCTCTAGCCTGACCACCTCGCGCAGCATCTTTACCTCGATTGCCTCGGGCAGCCCCTTGTCTTTTACCCGCTGCTTGAGGTCAGAAGCTTCGCTCAGTTGGTCGGTGCCGAGCTCCTCGTGGATGGCCTTGAGCTGCTCTTTGAGGTAGTACTCTCGCTGGTTGCGGTCCATCTGCTGTCGAACCCTCGAGCGGATACGCTGCTCCATCTCGAGGATCTCTATCTCATTGTGGAGATAGGTGCTCACCTTCTCCAGACGCTGGTGGTGGTTGAGGGTTTCGAGAATGCTCTGCTTGGTGGCGATGTCGAGAGGGAGATGGGCGGCAAGGACATCGGCTAACCTCCCAGCGGTGTCGACCTTGTTGATGCTGTCGGCGGCGTCCGGTGGAACGTTGCGGTTGAGCCGGGCATAGCGCTCGAACATCTCGGTGACGTTGCGCACCAGAGCATCCGTTTGAGTGCCGGCCTCCGGGCGCTCCAGCAGGTCCATCGCCTGAACTCTATAGGAGTACCTTGCCTGAAGGAAACGCTCGATGTTTACCCGTCTGACGCCCTCCACGACCACCTGAACGTTGCCGTCGGGTTGTTTGTGTATCTGCATTATCTCCGCCAGCGTTCCGGTGGTGAAGATGTCGGCGGGAGTCGGGTCCTCCAGATCGATGCTACGTTGCGCGGCGACGACAATGCGATTGTCACGGCTGGCGGCATCCTCAACCGCCTTGATCGACTTTTCCCGGCCGACGATGAGCGTAATGATGGTGCGGGGAAAGATCACAACGTTCTTCAGTGGTAGAAGGGGATAGTCCGCCATGCTTCGCGTTTGACTGCTCATATCTCAGGTGACTCGTTTCTAGGGCTATGCAGATTCGTCCTTTACTTCTCCCATATCTACCGGCCTATCAGTACGGGTCAGCAGAATGGGTCCTCGGCCATGTTGGATCGTGCCGGCGTTGATCATGCAACGCTTGATGTCGGTCCGCGACGGAATCTCGTACATCACGTCGAGGAGGGTGTCTTCGATAACGGTTCGCAGGCCGCGCGCTCCCGTCTTGTGGCGCAGAGCCTCGGCAGCCGTCGCCTCCAGGGCATCGCTGGTGAAGACCAGCTCGACCTTGTCGAAGGCAAAATACTTCTGATACTGTCTGATGAGGGAGTTTTTCGGCTCCGTCAAAATCCGCACTAGGGATTCCTGATCGAGGGACTCGAGGCTGACTACCATGGGGAGCCGCCCGACGAACTCGGGAATCAGGCCATAGTGCAACAGGTCGTCGGCGATTACGTGCTTCAGCAAGGCATCGGCATTTTTCTGAGGGTCGACGGTGCGAACCGGCTCGGCCGCAAAGCCCATCGATTTGTGGCTCTTGCCCAGGCGCCGGGCGACGATCTTATCCAGTCCCTCGAAGGCGCCACCGCAAACGAAGAGAATATTGCTGGTGTTTATTTGAATGAACTCCTGATGCGGGTGCTTCCGACCTCCTTGGGGAGGAACGCTGGCTACCGTCCCTTCGATTATCTTCAGCAGCGCCTGCTGTACCCCCTCGCCGGAGACATCCCGGGTGATGGAGGGGTTGTCTCCTTTGCGGGCTATCTTGTCGATCTCATCTATGTAGACTATTCCCTTCTCGGCGCGGGCGATATCAAAGTCTGCCGCCTGAATGAGGTGGAGCAGAATGTTCTCCACGTCCTCGCCGACATAGCCCGCTTCGGTCAGGGCGGTAGCATCGGCGATGGTAAAGGGAACGTCGAGGATCTTGGCCAGGGTCTGAGCCAGATAGGTCTTGCCACAGCCGGTCGGCCCGATGAGTAGGATATTGGTCTTCTGGAGCTCGACTTCGTCGGTCTGGGAGACCACGGCAATTCGCTTGTAGTGATTGTAGACGGCAACGCTGAGCACCTTCTTGGCGCGATCCTGCCCGATGACATACTCGCTCAGAAGCTCGCAGATCCGCTTCGGCGTAGGAATCCTGGCGCTGCCGACTTTCGCCTTGGGCGCTGGCGCCGTTTCCTCGTTGATGATCTCCCGGCACAGGTCTACGCACTCATCGCAGATGTAGACCGCACCCGGTCCGGCAATGAGGCGCTTGACCTGATCTTGGTTCTTGCCACAGAAGGAGCAGTGATACTGGATACGACTGTTACGCGAATTTGCCACGATGTGCCTCCCTTATCTAGCCTGAGACGGCGACCTTGCCGGAAAAGCTAGATCGCTCCTGGTCTTGCCGAATTAGCTAGAATCTCGTCGACGATCCCGTAATCCTTGGCGTACTCCGCCGGCATGAAGAAATCTCGATCGGTATCTTTGAGAATTCTCTCCAATGGCTGCCCGGTATGACGCGCCAAGATGTGGCGAATCTTTTCCTGCAGACGAAGGATCTCCTTGGCCATGATCTCGATGTCGGAAGCGGGTCCGGTCGCTCCCCCTTGAGCCTGGTGCATGTGGACGGTCGCATTGGGCAGCGCGTACCGCTTCCCCTTGGCGCCGGCGCAGAGCAGAACCGTGCCCATGCTGGCTGCCATGCCGACGCATATGGTCGACACATCTGGCCGGATCAGTTGCATGGTATCATAGATCGCCAGGCCGGCCGTGATTTGGCCGCCGGGCGAGTGGATGTAGAGGCTGATGTCCTTCTCGGGGTCCTCGCGGTCCAGGTAAAGCAACTGGGCGATGATCAGATTGGCCACATGATCGTCTATCGGCGTGCCGAGAAAGATGATTCGCTCTTTTAGCAGAAGCGAGTAAATGTCGAAGGCTCGCTCGCCCCGATTAGTGCTCTCCACGACCATTGGTACGAATAACGATTTGGCGTCCATTGATGATTTGATTCCTTTCTAACCTTGAGCCTGCTCTCCGGTTTCTTGCTCGCCCTGTTCGGCCTCGGGAGCCTCACCGGATTCCTCGACGTCTGGTGACTCACTGGCTTCCCCGACGCTCGGAGCCTCGTCGCTCTCCTCGGCCTTCGCGACTAACGGCGCCCGAGCGATCTCGGGGTAGGCAACGGCTCCCTCGGTGGCTATCTCGACCAACTGGCGGAGTATCTTTCGATCGCGAATCGATCCTTCCATGATGCTCCGGCCCTGCTCCGAAGCGAAAAACTTGCGGACCTCCTCGGATGGCTCCTTAGCTTCGCCGAGCATGGAGTTGATCTCGGCGTCAAGCTCTGCCGGCTCAACCGAGATCTGCTCCATCTCGCCGATCTTGCCGAGCACCAAACTTCGCTTGATCTGGGCATGGGCGACTGGATGCAGCTCTTCATGATACTGCTCGGGGGTCTTCCCCACCATCGCCAGGTATTGAGACAGGCTGAAACGCTGGCTTCTGAACCGTCGCTCCTCCTCCTCGAGAATGCGATGGACCTGATTCTCGACCAGAGAAGGAGGGATCTCCACCT
The DNA here is from genome assembly GCA_016190625.1 of Chloroflexota bacterium. Taxonomy (GTDB): domain Bacteria; phylum Chloroflexota; class Dehalococcoidia; order JACPQF01; family JACPQF01; genus JACPQF01. Next base: position 5,243 of record JACPQF010000144.1, read on the forward strand.
TGGAGATGCCGACCGCCTCGTCGACGATCTTACCGACGAGTTCTTCCTTGGCCTGGCGCTCGCCGGTGGTCACCAAATCGTCACGAATTCGGCGCCGCAGCTCGTCGACGGTCTCGACACCCGCGACCGCCCGCTTGGCGAAGTCATCGTCCATGGGTGGGAGCGCCTTGCCCTTGACCTCGTTCACCTTGGCCCGGAAATGGATGGTGTGGCCGGCAGCCGTCTTGTCCTCGTGGTCCGCCGGGAACGTCAGGTCGAATTCCTTTTCTTCTCCCGATGTCATTCCAACCAGGTTAGCGGCAAAGCCCTCCACGGGGATGGGGTTGTCCAGACGGACGCTATAGGGGTAATCGGCGCGAGTAAAGTAATCCTCGCCGTCCTTGGTGCCCTGGATATCGAAGGTAATTCGGTCATCGAATTGTACCGGGCGATCGACCACTTCCCAAGTTGCCATCGATTGTCTGGTCTGGTCGATGCCCTTGTCGACGTCTTCATCGGTGACCTCCGCAACGTTCAGAGCGGCTCTTATCTCTTTGTAATCGCCGAGCTCCACCACTGGCGGGACGTCCACCGTCGCCTTGACGATGACCGGCTCGACCTGCACAACCTCATATTTTGGCTCGGCAAAGGGAGTAACGTTCTGCTCCTTCGCTGCCTCGCCAACCACCTCGGGAATTAGGCGCTGGAGAGCCTCTTCCAGCAGCGCACCGCGACCCAGGAAACGCTCGATCACAACGCGAGGCGCTTTGCCTTTGCGAAAACCGGGCACCAGGGTCTTGACGGCAAGCCGATGGTAGGCCTGATTCATCGCCTTTTCGACCATTGCGGGTTCGACCTCGATGGTCAAGGCCACCTGGCCTTCGGCGACTTTTTCGGTTGTGACGTTCACTTCTGCTCCTTCTTTGCGGTATCGCAATTGATTATAGCACAGGAAGCTTAACTTGGCGAAGGGACTCCATCGTCGAGCGTGAATGGGCGATGAGCGTCGATGGAGATGCTCCTCGTCAGCGCAGGTTGCTGAGAATGGCCGCTGGGGGTATTATCTCACAAAAGTGGCTATGTGTCCAGAAAAGTGGCCGGACGGTTTGACAGCCCAAGCGGAGTGCACTAAGATCTTGTTTCGAATTCGCATGAAAGTGCGAAGAGCCGACCATATTGTGGCGGGGGTGGGTGCGTTGAAAACTGCGGAATCTTCTCTTGACATTGCCAAGGGCAAGCTGACGCTGGCGGTGGTTTCTCATACCCACTGGGACAGAGAATGGTACCTTCCGTTCCAGGAGTTCCGCCTGAAACTTGCGGACTTGGTGGACCAGTTGTTGGACCTGCTGGAGGCCGACCCAGATTACCGCTTCTTCCTATTAGATGGGCAGACGATTGTCATCGAGGACTATCTCGAGCTCAGGCCGGATTTTCGCGAGCGGCTAAGGCGACAGATCGCGTCGGGACGGGTGCAGGTCGGACCCTGGTACATTCTGCCGGACGAGTTTCTGGTTAGCGGCGAATCCCTAATTCGCAACCTTCTAACCGGCCACCGGATCGCGAGGGAGTTCGGCTCTCCCCTGAAGGTGGGCTATCTTCCCGATTGCTTCGGCCACATCGCCGAGATTCCCCAGTTGCTGAGGGGCTTTGGCATCGACGCCGCCATCATCTGGCGGGGTGTGGGTGGCGAAGTTAACACCACCGAGTTCTGCTGGCGGGCGCCGGATGGAAGCGAGGTAATGGCGCTTCACCTGCCCCACGGCTATTTCAACGCCCACCGGCTGCCGGAGGATCTGCCCCACTTTATGTCGCGCATCGACGTAATCCGGCAGCAACTGGCGCCGAGGGCGACCACTCCCTACCTGGCGTTGATGAACGGCTCCGACCACGCTTTCCCGGAAAGCTCGGTGCCTGGCCTCATCGTCGAAGCCAATAGCAAGCTGGACGATGCCACGCTAGTTCACACCAATCTGGGCGAGCTCATCGAGGCCATCAAGCGGTCGGCGCGGGAAGAAGGAGTGCGATGGCAAGTCGTGGAGGGGGAGCTGCGGGATAGCCAACGCGCCCCGCTCTTGCCGGGCGTGCTTTCCACCAGAATGTGGATCAAGCAGCGTAATTTCGAATGCGAGAGCCTGCTGGAAAACTGGGCGGAGCCGTTCACCGCTTGGGCGGTCATCGCGGATAGAATCGGTCGGATCGGCCCGGTCGGTCAGATCGGCCTCTCCGATGGGCAGCGGTCGCTGCCGGGGGGCTATCGCCAGAGCATGGGGTTGCGACAGGCCTGGCGATATCTGCTGCAAAATCACCCCCACGATTCCATTTGCGGCTGCAGCGTGGACCGTGTTCACGAGGAGATGCGCGCCCGCTTCGACTGGAGCGAGCAGATCGCCAACAGCCTAGCCGGCGGCGCCCTGAGCGGGATCGTCGCGACCATCCATACGCAGGGGTCGGGGGACAGCGGGCGCCCTGTGGGCGCAGGGACAGGGGACGTGGAGCTGTCCCCCGACCCCCGACTCCTGACCCCCGACCCTACGGCGGTAGTTGTCTTCAACCCTATTGGGGGGCCCCGTAGCGATTTCGTCATGGCCCGGGTTCCCGTGCCGCCTCTTAGAAGCTTCAAGCTGGTCAACGAGGAGGGGGTCGAGCAGCCTTGCCAGATTCTGGCCAGACGAAACGCGCCCCTCATCAGCGCCGATGCGATGAGGGACAGTCTTCTCGCCCTGTTCAACGGAACGGGCTATCCGGATGGCGAGGAATGGTCCGAGGAGACGTTGCGATTCCTCGAGAAAGCCATTGTGGGACTTGGCGGCCCGGCCTCAGCCCAACTGCTCATCGGCAACATGTCCGTGAAACCGGCGATAAGGCCCGGCTGGGCCGTCGTGGAGGTCGACGCGCTGGACGTGGGCGAGCGGAAGTGCTCCCAGATCCGCCGGGCGATGGAGAATCTGGCGATGATGGTGAGGACGAGAGACGATATCGCCCTGTTCCAGTTTAGGATGCGACGCTGCGATCAGCTCGATCTCGGCTTCGTGGCGCAGGACGTGCCACCGTTTGGCTATCGCACCTACCAACTGGCCCCGAGCGGCAGGCCCATGATCGAAGATACTTCCCCCTGGCTGGACCGGATCGAGAACGAGTATCTGGCCGTGGAGGTCGACCGGGAGAGCGGAACGCTAACCGTGTGGAACAAGGAGACAGGCGAGGTTTGGGAAGGCTTGAACCAGTTCGTGGACGGCGGCGACTGCGGCGACGAATACAACTACGCCGCGCCGGTGTGGGACAGCCTGGTCGAAATGCCAGCCAACCCACCGAAGATCGACCTGGTCGAGTTCGGCCCGGCCCGCTCGACCTTGCGGATCAGCCTCACCTACGGTCTGCCCAAGGAGCTGACGCCGACGCGACGGTCTCGCTACTACGAGAAAAAGGTCAAGACGCCGATCACCTGCTACGTGAGCCTCAGCGCTGGAGTGAAGAGGGTGGACGTGCGAACCATCGTGGAGAATCGAGCGAGAGATCACCGGCTGCGGGTTCACTTTCCCACGGGAGTGGAGGCGGAGAGCTCCTACGCCGAGGGACACTTCGGGGTGGTCGAGCGGCCGGCGAGCGCGCCAACGGGCGAGCCTGATTGGGCCGAGGATCCGGTAGGCACCCATCCGCAGAAGCGGTTCGTGGACGTGAACGATGGCAGCAGGGGCTTGACCATTGCCAACCTGGGACTGCCGGAATATGAGATGCTGTCTGCCGATGGCCAATCGGCGATCGCTCTGACCCTACTTCGTTGCGTCGGCTGGCTATCGAGGGATGACCTGAAAGCGCGGCGGGGCCACGCCGGACCCGGCCTGGAGACGCCGGGATCCCAGTGCATCGGCACTCATGAGTTCGAGTACTCCATCATCCCTCACGAATCGACCTGGCAGAGCTCGTTCGCATCGGCCCACCGGTTCTGCCATCGCCTGCGGGCCATGACGACGGATTGCCATCAAGGCCAGTTGGCGAGCTTTGGCAGCTTCCTCGAGGTCTCGCCGCCGGAACTGGTCGTATCGGCCATCAAGCTGCCCGAGGAAGGGGACGGACTGATCGTGCGCCTCTACAACATCACCCGGCAGCCCATCGAGGGTACGATCAAACTCCGCTGGCCTTTCGCCCGGGCCGAGCTAGTGGACCTTGAGGAGAAGGCCAAATCGCTGCTGGCGGTAGATGCAGACCACATGGATTTGACTTTTGGGCCGGCGGAAATGGCTACTCTCAGATTCAGCTTCCTATAGAGTTGAGTGAGGTAACAAGCCTAGAAGCGCAGCCGAAAAGCCCCTTTTGAAAAAGCGGTGGGGAATCGCATCCGCTTTTTGGCACTATGTGGGGGGCAACAGCAGGTCTGGCAAACAATTCAGACCTCCTAGTGGGGACAGAATTCGCGGGTCTCTG
>JACPQF010000145.1 GCA_016190625.1 Chloroflexota bacterium
ACCAACGTTCTTGTCAGCCGTTTTCTGTCGCCCCGGGGAAGCCCAGCCCGGATACTTGAACAATGGGAGCGCCAATCGTTTGACCTAGTGGTATCCGAAGCGCTTCTTGAGGAGTACCGACGGGCGCTTCTGTACCCGCGGGTGGCAGCGCACCATGGGCTGTCCCCTGAAGAGGTAGCCGGCGTGATCGATGGTGTTCGACAAGCTGCTTTGATCGTGAATCCCGGGCGAAGAATCGACGCCGTTGCCCGCGACCCGGCGGACAATAGAATCTTGGAATGCGCCGTTGCCGGAGAAGCAGAGTATGTAGTCTCCGGCGATGCCCACCTACTGGATATCGGCGAGTTCGAAGGCATCCAGATTCTGCCGCCCAAAGCCTTTCTCGCCGTGCTCGATGCAGAAATCTGAGCCGACGGCTAGCACAGCGTTTGACGCTGACGGCCTGGTGTGGTACACTTGCTTACAGGCACACGACTTGAAGGGTAGGTGGGATAGCTTTCCGGGGGTCCACGCCTGAAGTTCTATGCACTCGCAAAGATCAAGCTCAAACGCATAAGCGCCCCTGACAGAACCAGGCATGATGATAGAAAGCTCGGTGGGGTTTATCTATGGTCGCGGGCCAAGAGTTTGAAATATGCTGGGGCAGTTCTTTTCACCTAAGAGCGTCGCCGTGGTCGGCGCTGCACGAGAGCCGGGCAAAGTCGGCTACGGCGTTCTGCAGAATATCATCGATTCCGGCTTCAAAGGAAGAATCTATCCGATCAATCCCAAGGCGGACGCCGTCCTTGGCCTCCAGTGCTATTCCTCGATAAAGGCGGTGCGCGGCAAGGTCGACCTTGCCGTGCTGGCTATTCCCCGGGCTGCCGTTCTCTCCACCGTGGCCGAATGCGGCCGGAAGGGCGTCCAGGGCATCATCGTCCTCACGGCGGGCTTTCGCGAGGTCGGTCCCGAAGGGGCGGCGCTGGAAAAGGAAGTTCTATCGGTTGCCCGCCAATATGGCATCCGGCTGCTGGGGCCCAACAGCCTCGGCTTGATCGATACCCACACGCCGGTGAACGCCAGCTTCGCCGCCGGCATGCCCGTCCGCGGCGAGATCAGCTTCATGTCCCAATCGGGTGCTCTCTGCACGGCCATCCTCGACTGGGCGCTCAAAGAAGATCTGGGCTTCGCCAAGTTCATCAGCCTCGGCAACAAAGCGGACGTCGATGAGATAAACCTCCTCGACGCCTGGGCGGAAGACCCGCACACGCGCGTTATCATAAGCTACCTCGAAGGCATCGGCGAGGGGCGAAAGTTCATGCAGGCGGCCAGGGCGGTGACGAAGAAGAAGCCGGTGGTCATGGTGAAATCCGGCGTAACCGCCGCCGGCAGTCGGGCGGTTTCCTCCCACACCGGCTCGCTGGCCGGCTCTGAGTCCGCCTACAACGCCGCCTTCAAGCAGTCGGGAGTCATCCGGGCGCGGTCGGTCGAGGATCTGTTCAATCTGAGCGTGGCCTTCTCCTTTCAGCCGCTGCCGCGAGACTCGCGCCTCGCCATCGTCACCAATGCCGGCGGGCCAGGGATCATCGCCACGGATGAGGCCGAGCGTCAGGGACTTCGGCTGGCAACCTTTGCCAGGTCGACCATAGATAAGCTGCGGGCAAGTCTGACCTCCACGGCTAACGTCTACAATCCCATCGACGTGATCGGCGACGCCCGTTCGGACCGCTACCGGGTGGCCGTCGATGCGGCCCTTGCTGACCCCGGCGTCGATGCGCTGGTCGTCATCTTGACGCCTCAGGCCATGACGGAGATCGAAGCCACCGCCAATCTGGTGGTCGAGCTATCCAGGCAGTACGGCAAAACCGTGCTCGCCAGCTTCATGGGTGGAGTACGGGTCGAGCCCGGCGTGCGCATTCTCCGCGAGGGGTCGGTTCCCAACTACGAGTTCCCGGAGGAGGCCGTGGCCTCGCTGGGGGCGATGTACGAGCAGCGGCGCTGGATCGAGAAGCCGGTAGAGCAGCCGATGTCTTTCCCCGTGAGGAAGGAGCAGGCGAGACGCCTACTGGTCAGCGCGGCGGCAGACAAGCGGCAGACGCTGGGCGACGTCGAGGCCAGGGGAGTGCTGACTGCTTATGGCTTCAAGGTCCCCACGGCCATGCTCGCCCGATCGGCAGAGCAGGCGATCGGTTTCGCCAAGCAGATCGGCTATCCTGTCGTTCTCAAGGTGGTTTCTCCGGAGATCCTCCACAAGTCCGACGTCGGCGGCGTGGTGGTGGGCCTGCAGAACGACGAGGAGGTCGGCGACGCCTACGAGACGATCCTGGCGAGGGTGCGGCGCTTCATGCCCAAAGCTGTCGTTTGGGGCGTGGAAGTGCAGGAGATGGTGACGTCGGGCAAGGAGACCATCATCGGATTGGTCAAGGATCCCCAGTTCGGGCACATGCTCATGTTTGGCCTGGGTGGCATCTACGTCGAAGTGCTAAAGGACGTGAGCTTTCGCATCACTCCTCTTACTCTCAGCGACGCCCGGGAGATGATCTCCCAGATCCGCTCCTATCCGCTCCTCGCCGGCGTGCGGGGCGAGAAGCCGGTCGACATCGACGCTATCGTCGACGCCTTGCTCCGGCTGTCGCAGTTGGCGGAGGACTTTCCCCAGATTAGTGAGCTTGACATAAACCCGTTGAGGGTGAGGGAACGGGGACAGGGCGCAGTGGCCGTGGATTGCCGGCTCGCCTTCGCACCCGATGGATTGGTCGAGCAAGTAGGGGCGAGCGGCCGCTCGCCCCTACAAGAACAGGTGGCAGCGTCATGAAGAAGCTTTATGTTACCTCGGTGGAAGGCTATATCGGCAAGAGCGCCATGTGCCTCGGGCTGGCGATGAACTTCAAGCACCGGGGCCTGAAGGTGGGCTACATGAAACCACTGGGAACGCTTCCCGTAAAGGTAGGCGGGAGCTACACGGACGAAGATTGCGTCTTAATCTGCCGTTCCCTGCAATGCACCGATCCGTTGCCGGCCTGCTCTCCCGTGCTACTAACCGAGAGCCTACGAGAAAAGGCTCTCAAGGGACAGATCGGGGATTTGGGCGCCGCCATTATGGCGGCGCAGGCGCAGATCGCCAGCGGCAAGGATATCATCGTCTACGAAGGGACGGCCGACCTGTCCCAGGGACGATCGCTGAACCTCTCGGCGTCCCAGGTCGCCGCTTTGCTCGACGCCCGGGTCCTTTTGGTGGCCAAGTACTATCAGGATCTGGCGCTCGACAATATCCTGCATGCAAAGGACATGCTCGGCGAGCGGCTCATTGGTATTCTTCTGAATGCGGTTCCTTTCGACCGGCTATCAGAGGTCAAAAAGGACCTGGGCGGCTATCTATCCCGGCAGGGCCTCGAGCTGTTCGGCGCCGTAAGGAGCGACTCTACGTTAACGGGCATCTCGGTGAGCGAACTGGTCAGGATGCTCGACGGCGAAGTCCTCTGTTGCACGGAGCAACTGGAGGAACTGGTAGAGACCTTCATGATCGGCGCCATGGGGGTCGACTCGGCCCTTCGACTGTTCCATGGCCAGCCTCGCAAGGCAGTAATCGTCGGCGGCGACCGCTCCGACATCCAGCTCGTGGCTCTGGAGACGCCGACCAAGGCGCTCATCCTCACGGGGAACTTGCAGCCCGTTCCCATCGTTCTCAATCGCGCCGCCGATAAGGGGGTGCCGGTGATCCTCGTGAAAGAGGACACCATGACCACCGTAAACACCATCGACGAGATCATGGGGCGCATTCGCCTGGGCCATCCCAAGCAACTGGCGCGGCTAGAGGAGCTGGTCAGGCAGTACGTCCGAGTGGACGATCTGCTGCAAGCGCTATAGTCTATCGTAGTCCGAACCTTCGCAGCACATTCACGGCGACGACGAAGCAAACTACAAGTCAGGGAGGACATTAATGAACATCGAACACATCCACGCGAGGGAGATCCTCGATTCCCGGGGCAATCCTACCGTCGAGGTCGACGTAGTGCTCACGGACGGCTCGCTCGGCAGGGCCGCCGTGCCGTCGGGAGCCAGCACCGGGGTGCACGAAGCGCTGGAGCTCCGGGACGGCGATAAGGGCCGCTATAGGGGACAGGGAGTCCAGAAGGCGGTCGAGAATGTGAACGAGCAGATCGCCACGGCTATCCTCGGCATGTCCGCTCTGGATCAGATAACCGTGGACATGGCGATGATCGAGCTGGATGGCACGTCGAACAAGGGCAAGCTGGGGGCTAACGCCATTCTCGGGGTGTCGCTGGCGGTGGCCAAGGCGGCGGCCAACTCGCTGGGCATTCCCCTCTACCGCTACATCGGGGGAACAGGCGCCCACCTCTTGCCGGTGCCGCTTATGAACATCCTCAACGGCGGCAGGCACGCCGAGAACTCGACCGATCTCCAGGAGTTCATGATCGCGCCGGCGGGCGCCGAGTCCTACGCCCATGCCCTGAGGATGGGCTCCGAGATCTACTGGGCGCTGAGGAAGGTTCTGAAGGACAGGGGGCTGAGCACCGGCATCGGCGACGAAGGCGGCTTCGCCCCCTCGCTCAAGGCGAACAAGGACGCGGTGGAGGTCATCATCGCCGCCATCGAGGCGGCGGGCTATAAGCCGGGGAAGGACTGCTACCTGGCTCTCGACCCGGCGGCGAGCGAGTTCTACAAAGACGGCAAGTACGTTCTGGCGCGCGAAGGTAAGACCCTCACCAGCGAGGAGATGGCCAACTTCTACGTGGATTGGGTAAACAAGTATCCCATCATCTCCATCGAGGACGGCCTGGCCGAGGACGACTGGGAGGGATGGCGGCTGCTGACGTCGAAGATCGGGGACCGGGTCCAACTCGTGGGTGACGACCTCTACGTGACGAACACTCGCCGGCTGGAGAGGGGCATCCAGGAGAAGTCCACCAACTCTATCCTCATCAAGCTCAACCAGATCGGCAGTCTGACCGAGACCCTGGAGGCGATGCGCATGGCCATGCGGGCGGGCTGGACGGCCATCGTGTCGCACCGGTCGGGCGAGACGGAGGATAGCACCATTGCCGACCTGGCGGTCGCCACCAACGCCGGCCAGATCAAGACGGGAGCGCCGGCGCGCTCGGACCGGGTGGCCAAGTACAATCAGTTGCTGCGGATCGAGGAGGATCTGGCCGGCGTGGCCCGGTTCGCCGGCAAGAGCGCGTTTTACAATCTGGCGAAGAAGCCGGAGTGAGGAGCCCCGTAGGGGCGAACGGCGCGCCCAAAGGGCACCCGCCCCTACGCGTGTGTTCGATCTCGTACCAAGGAAAAGGGGAAACAGCCTAACTAAGGCTCAAGAATCTGATAGGAGGATGAACAATGGCAGTAAGAATTGGCATCAATGGTTTTGGCCGCATCGGGCGGCAGGTTACCAAGGCCATGTACGAACGCTATCCCAAGGATCTCGTGGTGGTGGCGGCCAACGACCTGGCCGACACGAAGACGCTCGCCCATCTTTTGAAGTACGACAGCAACTACGGTATTTTTGGCGCGAACATCGAGGCTTCGACTGACTCAATCTCCATCGACGGCAAGCCGATCAAGATAACCAGCCAGCGGGAGCCGAGCGCCATTCCCTGGAACGAGTTCGGGGTCGATATCGTGGTCGAATCCACCGGCTTGTTCGAGGATGCCACCAAGGCGGCCGGGCACTTGCAGCGGGGCGCCAAGAAGGTCATCATCTCCGCTCCGGCGAAGAACGAGGATCTGACCATTGTGCTCGGGGTAAACGAGGGTAAATACGATCCGGCCAAGCACAACATCATCTCCAACGCTTCCTGCACCACCAACTGCCTGGCGCCGACCATCAAGGTGATCAACGACAATTACGGCGTGGAGAAAGGTCTGATGAGCACCATCCACGCCTACACCAACGACCAGCGCATTCTTGACCTCGTCCACAAGGACCTGCGCCGGGCGCGGGCGGCTGCCCTCAGCATTATTCCGACCACGACGGGCGCCGCCAAAGCCGTATCACTGGTCATTCCCGACCTGCAAGGGAAATTCCACGGCATGGCTTACCGGGTGCCGACCTCCACGGTGTCGGTCGTCGACTTCGTGGCCATCGTCGGCCGGAGCGTGTCCACCGAGGATATCAGCGCGGCCTACAAAGCTGCCGCCGCGGGACCGATGAAGGGGATCCTCGCCTACACCGAGGAGCCGCTGGTAAGCATCGACTACAAGGGGAACGCTCACAGCACCACGGTAGACGGGCTTAGCACCATGGTCATTGGCGGCAACATGGTGAAAGTCGTCGCCTGGTACGACAACGAATGGGCCTATAGCTGCCGGGTGGCGGATCTGGCGAAGATGATCGTAGACAAAGGGTTATAGGAGCTATCGGCTGTCAGTCCTTGAGATAAGGACCGCCAGCTTGATGTGGCTGGTTTCTGCTGGAATAGCCGGCACCACAGATATGGCGGCAGACCGACTCGGCTTCTCAAACCGAGTCGGCCTCGCCGGCTGCGATGCACGGACGTTGAGCTCGGCGATTGTACTAAACCGTCGTCACAACCTCGGCCTTGTCGGCCGTCAGCAAACCGACAGGCACGGCCACGAGATACGTAATCAGGATGAAGCCAAGGTAGCCGGGCGTCAGCAGGCCACCCACGAACACGACCACGCCGAGAATGCGCGCCCATTTCTTGTCGCGGACCTCCCGGCGACCGACTATCGTCATCTTGCCCCGGATCACTGCCACGATCCCAAACACGATGAAGAACAGCATGAATAGCGTGCCAAACACTAATTGCACCATCACGGGCACCTCCAAACATTAGCTCTATGAGCGCCTTGAGACCCAGTGAGCATTGTAACACGCATGTCAATAGACGCTAGCCAGAACGGCAGAGTATGGGCAGTCTGGCGCGCCTCATCCCAAACCTCGAGATCATCGAAGTAGATGCGTCTACTTCCTGACTCCCACTTGTCTCCCCGCTTTATCGGTCTTGACATGCCTAGGGGCCTTGGCTATAATGGTGAAGGCTTTCACCAGAACTAACTTGATGTTCTGTACCTTATATACCTCGTAGTTGACGTTTCCTTTCAGAGCTGAGAGGTATTGAGACGTAAATGTTTTTTCCATTCATCCTCGTTTGTTTCCCTCGTGGGTCCCGTTTCCCATTCCGGAGATTTCTTGTCATTCGGCGTTAGGAGGAAAAGCTATTGGACGAGAGATTCGATGCCATCGTAGTAGGGTCCGGGCCTTCTGGCTGCGCCGCGGCTTATGTGATGGCCAAAGGCGGGCTGAACGTTCTGATGATCGACAGAGGAACGGTGCCAGGGGCGAAGAACATCATCGGCGGCGTGCTCTATAGCAAGGTCCTCAACGACCTCTTCCCTAACTTCTGGGAAGAGGACTGTGTCGAGCGCTACATCGATCGCCGGATCATCAGCTTCGTCACCGAGGACTCGGCGGTGTCCATGGATTTCAAGTCAGGTAAGTTCAGCCAGCCGCCCTACAATGGCTTCACGGTTCTAAGGGCGAAGTTCGACAAGTGGTTTGTTGGGAAGGCCGAGGAGGCCGGGGCGATGTTTGTCCCAGGCATGCGCGTCGACGACCTCCTTTGGGAAGGGGACCGAGTGGCCGGGATCAAGGTCGGCGACGAGGCGATGCCGGCGGACGTGGTGATCGCCGCCGATGGGGTAAACTCCCTGCTGGCGCAGAAGGCCAAGCTTCGGGGGGAGTTGCAGGCGCACCACGTGGCCACAGGTGTCAAAGAGGTCATCGAGCTTCCGCGAGAGGTCATCGAGGAGCGCTTCGGCCTATCCGGCGACGAGGGCATGGCAAATGAGTACACCGGCTGGTGCACCCAGGGCGTGGCGGGAGGAGCTTTCCTGTATACCAATAAAGAGAGCCTGTCGCTGGGCCTTGTCTGCAACATAGCCGATCTCAGGAAATCTGGCAAGCGTCCGGCGGACATGATCGAGGAGTTCAAGCAGCATCCGGCGATACGCAATTTGGTCAGAGGAGGCAAAATAGCGGAGTATTCCGCTCACCTCATTCCTGAGGGCGGTCTCGACATGCAGCCGAAGCTCTACACCAACGGGATGATGGTGGTAGGAGATGCGGCTGGCTTCGTCTCCGTGACTGGCCTCACCCTGGAGGGCGCCAATTTCGCCATCGCCTCCGGCATCGCCGCCGCCGAGACCGTGAAGCTTGCCAAAGAAAGAGGAGACTACTCGGCAGCCTCTCTCGCCCACTACGAAAGCCTGCTGAATCAGTCCTTCGTCCTGCAGGACTTCAAGACCTACAAGGGGGCGCCTCAGTTCCTCGAAAACCACCGGATGTACAGCCTCTATCCCAATCTCGTCGCCAGCATGGCCGAGGGGATCTTTAGGGTGGACGGGCTGCCGAAGAAGAAGGTCATGAAGGTCATGAGAGAGGCGCTCAAGAAGAACAAGGTTTCCTATCTCGATCTGCTCAAAGATGGATTGCAGGGGGCGCGGGCGATATGAAAACGACTACCGACGAAATTCAGGTTCTCAACGTCGACGATAGGCTGGCTCTCAATAAATACGACGTCGACGATCAGGCGCACATCACGGTAAATTACGATATCTGCAAGAAGTGCGATCACCGGGCCTGCACATTCTCTTGTCCGGCTGTGTGCTATGTGGTGGAGAACGAGCAGGTGAAGTTCCGCTACGAGGGATGCCTCGAGTG
>JACPQF010000146.1 GCA_016190625.1 Chloroflexota bacterium
GAGAAGACGATGGGCGTCTCCAACTGGAAATTCGGCTCGAGGCTAGTTACCAGCCTACCGTCGTCGTCAAACTCCAGCAACTCGGGCTTACGGCCGATGTAGGTCCGCAGCTCCATAGGCTCCCGCAGCGGGTCGATGGACGGGTTAGTGACCTGGCAGGCGTCGAGACCCAGATGGTCCCAGATAATCTGATATGGCTGGTCGTTGCCCATGCCGGTGAGGAGAACTCCTCCCGTCTCCGACTGCTTCCAGAGGTTCTTCCGCAGCCCCACGCTCCAGTTGGCGTTCCCCTTGTAGGCCAGCGGGTAGTCCTGAATCACGATGGCGCCCGTGGGACAGTGGGTCACGCAGTAATGGCAGGCCACGCATTTCTTGTGGTCGGCGATGACCCGGTCGGCGAAGCTGAGCGTGCCGAAGCCGCAGCCCATCACGCAGCGCTTGCACTTTATGCATGTTTCACGGTCGATCACTACTTTGAATTCGGGGGATAATACGGTATCTATCATCGCCTTTACCTCTTATTGGTACATCTGCCAAATTCGTTGTGCGGCGTAGCGTTGCCATTGTAGGGGCGAACGGCCGTTCGCCCCTACGTCCGCATGGCCAATCGATTTGCCGGATGCACCTCTCAACTAGCCACCATTACTCGTCGGTCGTCCCGGATGCTGTCCAGCGGGTCGGGCTTGAGCCAGCCAATAACCGGCTCACCGGCTTTGGGCGACCACACCCGGTCGGGCTTGGCACAGATCTCGCGAATGGCCGCCTCTTCGCTGGCGACGAAGAGCGTCTCGTCCTTTCGGCCGGCCACCATAGGCCGGAGCTTGATCCGGTCGTTGAAGCCCACCATGCCGTTGCTGTGGCCGAAGACGATGGCAAACGGCCCGTTCACCATAGCGCTGCCGTAGACCATCCGTAGCGCCCTCGCCGTCTGCCGCTCGCTTTCGCCCATCTCGTCGATATCCTTCCAGAAAGGCGCGGCCATAGCCAGGCAAGCGGTGGCGATGGGGAGCTTGTGCCGGCGAACGAGGAGGTCAATCAGATAGGCCATCACCTCGGTGTCCGTCTGCAGAGTGCAGCGGTAGCCGAACATCTCCAGATAGCGGCGGTTGATGCCATAGGAGGAGATCTCGCCGTTGTGGACGACCGACCAATCCAGAAGGGTAAACGGGTGCGCTCCTCCCCACCAACCCGGGGTGTTAGTGGGGAACCTGGCATGGGCGATCCACATGTGCCCCTCGTACTCGTCGAGTCGGAAGAACTTCCCCACGTCGCCGGCGAAGCCGACGGCCTTGAAGGCCCCCATGTTCTTGCCGCTGGAGACGACGTAGGCGTCCTCCGTCTCGAAGTTTATCTTCATGACGGCTTTGAGGACGAAGTCGTCCGCGTCGTAGAGGCCCAGGTCGCTCATTCTGCCGATCTTCGGGCGAACGAAGTAGCGCCAGAGGATAGGTATGTCCTTTATCGAATCGACGTGCCTCGTGGGAATCGGCCCATCCTCCGAGATGGCGAACTCGTCGTCGATGTACCTGTCGGTCAACTCCTTAGCAAAGGGACTTAGGTACATTACGTGGAGGGCGTACTCGTCCCGGTGTTCGGGGTATATGCCGTAGGCGGCGAAGCCGCCACCCAAGCCATTCGACCGCTCGTGCATTAGCGTGATCGATTTGATGATGTCGTCGCCGGGCACCCGCCGCCGGTCTTCGTTCATCATTCCAATGAGGCCACAGGCCGAGAGAATCCGGGGGAATACCTTTTTCATGGTCCACACCTCCTCTAGCGATGCTTTAGCGATTCGATCAAGTCCAAGAAATCCTGGCAGTCGGCATTTGAGCCTGCCGGCAGACCCAGCTTCCTCCGCTGCATCTCCGACGGCTCGATCAGCCGGCCAGTGCGCATGAAGGCGTTGATGGCGTTTCGCAGACCGTCCGGCGATCCTTCACGCTCCATGGCGAGCTGCTTCATGGTTTCGAAGAACTGGCGCATCCCGAACTTCTGGGGGCAGAGCTCCAGACAGAGGTAGCAATCGATGCACTGCCAGATATCCTGGCTGGCCATCACCTCGTCCAGCTCTCCCGCCAGCACCCGCCCGATGAGGGTGTTGGGATTCCAATGCGGCTGCAGCTTCACGACCGGGCAATCGTTTACGCAGGCGCCACATTCATGGCACTTGCGCAGGGCGGGAAGGTCGAAGATCTCCTCGAGGGCAACCCTCTTCTTCTTGCGCTTCTCCCAGATCTCGAAGAAGGGCGCCACCTCCGTTTTGTGCTGGTCGAGCCCGAGCTCGGCCCTGTCAATGCCCATAGCCAGCCCCAGCAACTCCGAATAGTAGAGAACCGGCATCTGGATGGCGTCCCCCCGCCGTCGCATGACGACCTGGCGAAAGTCGTACTGGATGAAGCAGGCCGGGCAGTTGGTGGTGAGGGCGTCGACGCCGAGCTTCTGGAGCTCGGATAGCTTCTCGAAGGCCTGAGTGGTAGACATCTCGGGCTGGTCGGCGGCGTTGAAGCTCTGGCCGCAGCAGGCCATCTTCGTCTTGTAATCCACGCTCTTGGCTCCCAGGGCCTCGACCAGGGCGTCGAACTTGGTCGGCTGGAGTGGATCGTCGAAATCCAGAACCGAGCTAGGGCGCACCAGGTGGCAGCCGTTGTGGGTGGCCAGTCGCATGCCGGTAAGGGGCGCCTCTACCAGAGACCTGATCCTGGTCGTTCCCAGTTCCTCGTAGCAGAACTGAAGGAAATGCTTAGCTTTTATTTGCCCCTTGTACTCGAGGCCGATCTCCGCCAGTTGGCGGTTCACGTCGGCCTTGAGGTCCGGCCGGGACTGAAGCGTGACGATGGCGGTGCGGAAGGTGTTCCAACAGCCGTTGCAGGGAGATAGGATGTCGAGGCCCTCTCGCTCGACGAGAGCAAGGTTGCGGGTTGCAGCCAGAAGCCAGAGATGCTCGTCGGTGGTCAAGAACATCTCTTTTTCCGGGCAACAAGTGAAGCCGGGGATCTCGGCAAAGGGCATTCCCAACCGGTCGAAGACGAGACGAACCGACTTCTCCACAAAGGGCAAGCGGGCCGGGATCTGGCAGCCCCAAAACATCGCATATTTGGCCATTGAACCACCTCATTAAGCTCGGCAAGGGAGCAAAAAAAGCGGCGCCCCAGCAACGCCATTGGTACTGGGGCGTCTTTACCCGTAACCTGCCAAACACGCCATTGTGTTCAGCCTGACTTAGCGTAAGCATACCGCAGGCAACCCGCCAAAATCTACGGACAGGTTAACCGAAATTAGACGCCGACCATTTAGGCAACTTGCACAAGAGGAACCGTGCGGGGACAACAAACTGGCTGTCGAGGGGTTTCGAACAGTCAAAGCATCTGTGAAACGCGTCACCAATTAGACAAGAATCACATGCAAACGCTTGCCGAGTCGGATTGCAGGGTGTATAATGGTTGTCATCAGGCGCGATCAAGCTTGATGGCCCCGGCCAACCCTGGTCACGTCGTAGTGTCCACACCACTCGGTCTCGTGCAGCGAGAGGAGAACCGAATGGAATCGACGCTCAACCATACCCGCGACGACCTAGCGCTTTTGCCCAGGCCTCTGGCTGCCCTCGACCCGGCGTTCGTCGATAGTATTCAGGCGTCCGTCATCGTCATCGATCGCAAGCACCGCATTCTCCTGGCCAATAAGTTTGCCCGGCAATGGCTAAAACACAGCGCCGAGGAAATGCGTGGCCAGTTCTGCTACCATCTGGTTCACCGTGCCGAGGAGGTTTGCGCCGACTGTCCCTCCGCCATCACCTTCCGAACCGGCGAGTCGGCTTCCACGATCCACACCGGCCTCGACGGCGAGGGGGGAACTACTTACGCCCAGATCACTACCCATGCCATCAAGGACAAACGGGGAAAGGTGACCCACGTCATAGAGTACGGGGTAGACGTCTCGGAGCGGGTGCTGGCCGAGCAGCAGCTTGTCACCCAGAATAAGCGTTTGGCCACCCTCAACGCCATCGCCGAGATCGCCAGCGGTTCTCTCGACGTCGACGAGATGCTCCAGTCCTTGCTGGCCAAGTTGATCGAAGTTACTCAGGGAGACGCGGGCGCTATTATGCTGTTGAACGATGCCGGCGACGAGTTGGCCTTACGGTGCCATCAGGGCCTGTCGCCGGAGCTCGTCGTGAGGCCCGGCGTGGCCTGCGTGAAGCCGGGGAAGCAGCGTATCTGGACGGCTGCCATCGGCCGTGGGCCCCTTAGGACAAACAACTTCGACGGCGAGGTTCAGTCACTGGCCGAAGCGCTGAAAGGAGAAGGCATCCACGCTCTCGCTAGCGTTCCCCTCAAGTCGAGGAACAGAGCACAGGGCATCGTGAACATAGTTCGGCGGGAAAACCGGGAATTCACGCCCGGAGACCTCGAATTGCTCGTCGCCAGTGCCGACCACATCGGGACCGCCGTCGAGAATGCCTCTCTGTTCCGCTATTTGGCGGAATCCGAAGAGAAATATCGCACCACGGTCGAGAATTCCAACGACATTATCTGGGCCCTCGACCCCGCCGGCACCTTCATCTGGGGCAACCGGCGAGGAGAGGAAATAACTGGCCACAAGATGGAAGAGTGGATCGGCAAGTCGTTCGCTCCCTTGATTGTGCCGGAGGACCTTCCCCTCGTGCAGCAGGTTTTTGCGGACACGCTGGCCGGCCGCCCTCGCAACTACGAGGTAAGAGTCTACAACAAGGATAGAGACATCGTTGTTCTCTTGGTCAACACCTCGCCCATCATCTCGAACGGCGAGGTTGTCGGCACCGTCAGCTTTGGTAAGGACATCACCGACCGCAAACAAGCGGAGGAAGAGCGAGCCAGGCTGGCCAGGGAGCAGGCTGCCCGTGTCGAGGCCGAAGCGGCGCGACGGCGAATCTCCGATGTTCTCGAAAGCATTACCGACGCCTTTTTTGCCCTAGACCGAGATTGGCGCTTCACCTACGTAAACAGGCAAACCGAATCTGTTTTGACGATAAAGCGGGAAGAGGTCATAGGCAAGAATATCTGGGACGTATTCCCCGGTGCCTTGGGGTCGCTGTTCTACGTTGAATGTTTCCGCGCGGCATCACAGCAGTTGACTGCTGCATTCGAATCCTTCTATTCTGACCGCGAAATCTGGTTCGACGTTCGTGCCTACCCTTCAGAAAACGGCTTGGCCGTGTATTTTCGTGATATCACCGCTCGCAAGCAAACGGAGGAAGCCCTTCAGCATAGCCAGGAGCGATTCCGCAACCTCGTCGAGACGACCAGCGATTGGGTCTGGGAGGTAGGCGAGGACGTTCGCTACACCTACGTCAGTCCCAAGGTTCGCGACCTTCTTGGCTACGATCCGGAGGAGATACTAGGCAAGACCCCCTTCGACCTGATGCCCCCCGAGGAGGCGAAGCGTGTCGCCGGGCTGTTTGTCCCCATCGCCGCCCAGCGGCGGCCGTTCAGCGGCCTCGAGAACACAAATTTGCACAAGGATGGTCGTCCCGTCGTTCTTGAATCCGGCGGGGTGCCGGTTTTCGGCGCTAGCGGCGAGTTCCGCGGCTATCGGGGCATAGACCGCGACATCACGGCGCGCAAGCGCACCGACGAGTTCAGGGAACAGTACGTCCATACCGTTTCCCACGACCTGCGAAACCCGCTGGCGACCATCCGCGGGCGCGCCCAAATGCTGGAGCGGTCCTTCCGCGAAGCGCAAGGCTCGGTGTCGAGGGAACGCTACCTCGACAATGTTTCGGCTATTCTCACGGCTACCAAGCGCATGAACGCCATGATCCAGGACCTGGTAGACTCGGCGCGCCTCGAGGCCGGACAGTTGCATCTGGACGCACAGCCGGTTGATCTGGAGCTATTTGTGCCGGAGCTGCTAGGGAGGATTACTGACGTGTTGGACACCGGCCGGGTCCACCTGGAGATAGCCAGCGGTTGTCGGCCCGCCTTGGCCGACCCCGACCGCTTGGAGCGCATCCTCCTCAATTTGCTCACCAATGCCCTGAAATACTCCGACCAGGAAACTACCGTGCGGGTAGAGGTCAGGCAGTCGGATGGGAAGGCAATCATATCGGTAGCCGACCTGGGAATTGGCATCGCCGCCGCGGATTTGCCTCACATCTTCGAGCGCTTCTACCGGGCCGGCGACGCCGCCAAGGCGGGAGGATTAGGCCTTGGTCTGTATATTACCCGAATGCTGGTCGAGGCCCACGGCGGCCGCATTTGGGTCGAGAGCGAACCCGCTGGGGGCAGTACCTTCTACTTCTTTCTGCCTCAGATATGATGGACCTCAGAGCAGGGCCATGTGGATGGCCTTCTTGCCAGCAGAACGATAATGCGAGCGGCAGGCTGTCTTGCCATCAACCGCCATGACCTGTCCTTCCAGAGAAAGAACCCCAGCCGCCGCCCGCATCCAGTATGCCATTGCTATACTCTCACGGTATCCGGCGATTGGACCAACACCGGTGGCACTTATAACGCCAATAGCGGTGGAGTGATCTTCAACAAGACGGGTACCGCCACCTTGAGCAAGACGGGCGCCGGCAGCACAGAGACCTTCTGCAACCTCACTATCAGCAACACTACCACCCTCGATGTCTCCGACGATTATTTGAGCATAACAGGCGGCTGCGCCTTGGCCAACAATGGCATCATGCGACGGGAGGCGCCGGCCCAGAACGCGACGGCTAATACCCGCCTGTCCTACAATGACCCTCTCGGCTACCCCACGGTCGCCCTGACCTCGACGGGCAGCACCGATTTGGGAAGCACGCCGACCACCATCACCGTCGGCCAGACGCCGCCCAGTTGCAATGGGAACGCCTTCGGCGGCACGCCGGCCAGGCGCTGGTATCAAATTACCCCCAGCGCCACCAGTAGTGTGTCGCCACCCTGCGGCTGTTTCACGCCCCTGGCGATGCTAACGGGACCACGGCGAGCAACATCGGGCTGTTCCATTGCGGCGCCAATGGCGGCTGGATGCAGGTAAACGGAACCGCAACCCGCGGCACCGACTCGAACTCCAACTACTTCACGGAGGTCCCCAACGTGACGGCCTTTTCTCCCTTCGCCCTTGGCGAGGGATCGCCGACGGCGGTGGTAGTGGACTCGTCGGCTGCCAGGGCTGTCTCTTCGGGAATCGAAATCGGCTGGGAGACTGCCTCAGAGCTTTACGTCGTGGGGTTCAACCTGTGGCGGGCGGAGGGATCAGACGGAGCTTGGCAGAAGGTGAATAAGGTAGTGGTGGCGGCCGAAGGGGGTCTGAGAGGAAACCGGTACACGCTTCAGGATAGCACCGCCATGCCCGGCCGGCGCTATCGATACCGGCTGGAGACGTTGAGTCTGCTTGGCGGGTCGGAATGGAGTGGACCTGTTTGGGGACAGAGACGGTGGACCGTATATCTACCCTGGCTGGCCCGATGAGCACCGGGTAGAGGAATTTCGGTCTGTCAAAGTACATGATTCTTTGGAGCGCACCAATGGAAATGAGACGGAGCCCGGCGTGCGGCTTCCGGGTAAAGACGGGCCTGAAAGCGGGGAACGGCCAACATCGTGGGCATCGCCGCGATAGGGACCAGTGGGACATGGCGCACGGAGAGCCGGCCCGGCCCGGCAAGCCCTTTGACGACCACGACAACCGGCCAGGTAATCGGACAGAGCCCGGCTAAGAAGACTCGCCGTGCCTGACTCCGCCCTCACCCTAACCCTCTCCCTTTGGGAGAGGGGACAGTTCCCCCTTCCCGCTTGGCGGGGATAGTTCCCTCTCCCCGCTGGACGGGACAGTTCCCTCTTCCCGCTTGGCGGGGATAGTTCCCTCTCCCCGCTGGACGGGACAGTTCCCTCTTCCCGCTGGACGGGGACGGTTCCCTCTCCACACTGGGAGAGGGTTAGGGTGAGGGCACCCTCTGCATCCCCATCACCTGCCTACGCTCCCAAATCTTCGTGCCTTCGTGTTTGGGTCCTCGCCGGTTTGAAGCCCCCTCCGTGCTATACGTCCTCTCCTCGACACGCTATACTGGAAATAGAGGATCTTTCAGCAAACAGGAGGACCGCATCGTGGCAGACAAGCTGTATCTTCGAGTGCCCTTGGTGCCGCCGGGCTGGGGGCATGGGAGACCCTGGGGAGGCATCCTCTCCCGCATGCTCTCCTATTTCCCCGACGACCCCGGAACCGCCTGCAACCCGCCAATGGCCGGCGCGGCCGACGAGAAGCTCCGACGAAACTATTGTTTTTGGGATCGCTACCTGCGTCAGCAGGCTTCCATTGCCAGCGCTGTCGCTGGCCAGGAACTGGCGGTCGACGGAGTCGTGACCGGGGGCTCACGCAACCGCCAGAAAGTGGTTGCTTTCGTCGGCGTGCCTATGGATATCGGCGTCGGCTACCGCCACGGCTCACGCTTCGGTCCCCGCGCCGTGCGGGAGGTGTCCAGCCAGTTCGGGTCCGGCGTGGAGACGGGCTTCGATCTCCGGGATACGGACCAGGTGATCGTAGACCTCGGCGACATCGAGATCCATAGCTACGTTCTAGACTCCGACCTGTTTAGAGACGACGTTCTGAAAGAGGTGAGGCACTCCTACATCGCCAACGGCGAGATACCCCCGGCCTGGATCGGCAACATCCAGCGCATCGAGAACACCATGAAGTGGATCCTCGGCGTTCCGGTCCAGCCCGCCGTCTTCGAAGCCGACGATCCCGGCTCGGTCGTGCTGTTGCCCGAGCAATCGTCCATTCCCCTGGGCAACATCTTCCCGGTGCTCATCGGCGGCGACCATTCGATCACCTATCCCAGCGTTAAGGCCGTGCGCGCCGCCTTCAGCCGGAGACCGGGCGACTTTGCCATCCTTTACTTCGATGCCCATCCCGACTACCTAAAGCGGCGAAGCGGCTTAAAGACGACTCACGCCTCTCAGGCCCGGCGGGTGTCCGACGAAATCGGCCCTCGCAATGTGCTCATGGTGGGGATTCGCTACATCGAGAAAGAGGAGCTCGAAGGCATCACGCAAGACGGAGTAAAGTTCTGGACCATGCAAAGCTTGCAGCACCTCGCTCCGGATACGCTGGCCGAACAGATCTGCGACTATCTCAATCAGCAGAACGTCGAGCACCTTTACATATCGGTCGACATCGACGTGCTGGACGCTTCGGTGGTGCCGGGCACCGGTGGGCCGGAGCCGGGCGGAATGCAGACTCGCTGGCTGGTGGACGCCCTCCACGAGCTAGGAGCAAGGCTCCAGCGAGACGGACGGATCAGCGTCGAGGCCCTGGACGTCGTGGAGACCGCCCCCGACTGGGATATCGGCCAGGTGACAGCCCTCGCCGCCGTAAAGGTGATCCTCGAGGGCATCGGCTGCCTCTACCCCGCCATCCACGAGGAACAGGCGGGACTCCAACGAGACGACGGAGTTGAACTGGAGCCCTGGATGCGGTTATAATGGGCGAGCATTTGCAACCAGGTTGCGGCGTCAACGGTTGAGCAGCGGGATAACCTAGATTTTGCCGTTCCTCGAAAGAGCCATGCCATTTGGCTCGGGACAATGGTGCGGCTGATCAAAGTCGTAGGGGCGAAGCATTCGCAGAACCAGTTGCTTCGGAGCTCCCAATAAACTTTGCGAAAGCTTCGCCCGTCCGGTGCGTTGGCGCGAGGGGTCTGGTCCTATCGGACAAGCTTGGTCGCAGGTCGAGAGCAGGGCGGGCGAAGCATTGGCGAAGGAGCGTGAAGGATAGGTCGAAGGCCTTGCGCCAATGCTTTGCCCCTACGGCCTTGGCAACTCGCGAGTTCATGCAAAACCTAGGTTGTCCGTCGAGTATGCGTTGACTGCCTGCAGTTCTGGCGGCTGGACGCGGCTAGCCCATGGGACTGATTCTGTAGCCTGGCGCTGAATTCTATTGCAGGGAGGACAGATTGGACGTTTTTCAGGCCATCAGGGAGAGGCGAAGCATTCGTGGGTTATCAGTAGAGCAAGGACCCGTCAAGGATGACGATCTGGCTCAGATACTCGAGGCGGCGAGACTGGCGCCGAGCGATTGCAACAGCCAGCCCTGGCATTTCTTCGTCATTCGGAACAGGGACCTTGTGCAGACGTTGAGCGCCAAGGTCGACCGGCGAGTCGACGAACGAATCGCCGCCGGCGACGCCGGGGAAGCCAAGAAGTGGGAGAACTACCGCCGCTTCTTTACCCACTTTGGCAGCGCTCCCGTTCTCATCGCCATCTCATATCAGCCGACCACCGTGGATGGTTACCCCGTCCACTTCTCGCAGCAAGTACCCTATAATCCGAACCTCCAGAGCATCGGGGCCGCCGTCCAGAACATGGTTCTGGCTGCTCAGGCCCTCGGCTACTCCACCTGCTGGATGACCGGGCCGGTGGATTCCTGCCGCGATGAGCTCCAAGATCTGATCGGGACGCCGCCAGGCTATGTTCTCTCGTGTTTCCTGTCCGTGGGCGTGCCCACCCGGAATCCCTCGCCCCGGCCACGAAAGGCGTTAGCGGAGATCGTTACGTATATAGACTAGCAGGACCCTGACGTCATCGGATGGGGAACAGACAACCCAGATATTGCATTCACCCGACACACGATCAAACCGGCATGGGGAGCGGCGTCAGCGGATAACTAGGTCTTGCACTAACTCGAAAGAGCCATGCCATTTGGCTCGTGGCAACGGTGCGGCTGGCCAAAGTCGTAGGGGCGAAGCATTCGCAGAACCAGTTACTTCGGAGCTCCCAGTAAACTTTGCGAATGCTTCGCCCGCCCGGTGCATTGGCGCAAGAGGTCTGGTCCTGTCGGACAAGCTTGGTCGAAGGGCGAGAGCGGGGCGGGCGAAGCATTGGCGAAGAAGCGTGAAGGACAGGTCGAGGCCTTGCGCCAATGCTTCGCCCCTACGGCCTTGACGACTCGCGAGTTAATGCAAAATCTAGGTTATCCGCTGACGCCGTAACCAGGAAGAAGAATTCGGGCATGGATCTTTTCGAGGCCATCAAGAAGCGGCGAAGCATAAGGACTTTCCTCGACGAGCCGGTGGCGCGCGAGGACATACTCAAGATGCTCGAGGCCGCCCGACTGGCGCCCAGCGCCACCAACGATCAGCCCTGGCGGTTCATCGTCGTCCAGGACCGGGAGCTCATCCAGTCGATGGGCAGGATGACCCATGCCATGCTCGACGCCCGCATCGAGGCGGCGACCAGCCAGGAGCGGAAGGAGGCGATGGAGCGCTTCCGCTTCACCAACACCCATTTCGAGCGGGCACCCGCCATTGTGGTGGTGCTGGCCAGGCCCTGGCCCTCCTATCGCACCGACTACGAGCGATCCCTTCACGACCCCGGTCTCCAAAGCGTCGCCGCCGCCACGACCCACCTGATCCTCGCCGCCACCGCGCTCGGCTACGCCAGTTGCTGGCTCACCGGACCGGTCGAGGCGGCCAAAGACGAGCTAGAGGCCATGCTCGGCGTCGAGTCTCCCTGGTATATGGTCGCCGTAGTCGCCCTCGGCAAAACCGACCGCCAATACGAGCCAAGGCCCCGCCGGCCGCTGGAAGAGATCGTCACCTTCTACCCGTAGAAGATTTTGAAACAAACTCGTGCCGCCTTTCGTATACAAGATTGTGTGGTAGGTCTGGAGTAGGGGCGAATACAAACGCCCAAGGTTTAGCCCCCACCGGGGGCGTATCGCCCGCACGGCGCCACACAAAAA
>JACPQF010000019.1 GCA_016190625.1 Chloroflexota bacterium
GGCAAGACCGTCACCGACGAAGAAATGAACTCGCTGGCGATTGAGCGTTGCGACTTCCACGGGGAATGGAACTACAGCCTCTCGCCGCGCAGCGCTCAATCGGGTTGATTTGTTCATGTTATTATGAAAAGGCTCCTAAGCGGAATTGAGCCAGCCCGTTAGCTCAAAGACGGCGAGCGGCCTGGCGAGACCTTTGAGGCTCAGACCTGTAGTTTCTCTTCCCTCTACCAATCCCTCCACTCCGGTGTAGGTCTCCTCGTCGACCAGTATCTGGCCATCGCTAGCCTGGCTACATAGCCGCGCCGCCAGGTTCACCACGGTTCCGACCGCCCCGTAGTCCCGCCTGCCTTCGAAGCCGATCATTCCCAGAGTGGCGCTTCCAAAGGCGATGCCCACGCCGAAGCCCAGCTCGTGCCCTCGCTTGCGCCAGTCAGTGGTGAGCTCCTGCACCCGCTCCCGCATGGCCATAGCCATGCTGACGGCCGTTTCCGCTGGTTCGGGGCATGGCACAGGATCGTTGAAGAAGACCATCACGCCATCTCCCTCAAAATGCTCGAGAGTGCCGCCGTAGTGGAAGATGATGCCGCCGAGCGCCTCGTGGTACTCCCGCAGGAATTCCATCACCGTGTCAGGCTCCGTGCTGTCGACAAATGCCGTGAAGCCGCGCAGATCGCAAAACAGAACGGCGATTTGCTGCCGGTGGCTTTGCAGCATCGTATCGCTTCCCGAGGAGCCAATCACATCTGCCAATTGGGGAGAAAGGAAACGACGCAGTCGACCAAGTCGTTCCAACTCGCCCACCTGATGTTTCACCCGATCCTCCAGGACACGATTCCACTCGGCCAACTGGGCGGCCTGAGTCTCGATGGTGTCGTGATATTCCTTGAGACGCAGCAACGACTTCACGCGGGCCAGCAGCTCTAGCCGGTTCACCGGTTTGGGGATGAAGTCGTCCGCCCCGGCTTCGATCGACTTCAGTTTCTCGTCCTCCTCGTCGCTCGACGTCACCATCACCACAGGCAGAAGGCGGGTGGCTGGGTCCTCCCGCAGCTTGGCGCACACCTCGTGGCCGTCCATGCAGGGCATATGAATGTCCAACAGCACTAGATCCGGCTTCTCCTGCGCCACTTTCTCCAGCGCCTGCTCCCCCGAGGTAGCTGTCAGCACCGCATAACCTCGGGGCACAAGCAAGGCCTCGAGCACCTTGATGTTCACCCGGCTGTCGTCGACTATCAGGATTCTCGGCTGTTGCTGCATTACAGGCCTTTCTGTCGCCACTGGGGTCGTTCTTACTTCATTACTGCCAGGTCCCGGCAAACCCGTTCCGACTCCCGCTCCAATTGAGCCAGAAGCTCTGCTGCTCCCTGGAGAGATCCCTCCCGTCCGAGCTTCTCCAGGTCGAAACTGAGAGACGCCATTGCCTTCGCCCCCAGATTGGCGCTCATCCCTTTCAACCCATGCGCCGATTCTCGCAGCCTATGAGGATCTCCGGCTGCCACGGCCGACCGAATCTCAGCTAGTTGACGCGCCGCGTCCTCCAAGAACGCCTCGACGATCTCTCGGACCAGCTCCTGGCCGCTGGCCTCGTCCAGACCCGCTCGCAATTGCTCCAGAACCGATCTGTCCAATGTCTTCTGATCTCTGTCGCCATCCGCGGCGGCCTCGTTTCCGCCGGCTTCCGCTGCCGCAACCCTTTGACCAGGCATCCCATCGGCACCCTGGCCCTTCTGCTCTTGCACCCACTGTCCCCAGCGCTGCAAAGTTGCCTGTAGGTCCTTCGGCTGGATCGGCTTGCTCAGGTAGTCGTCCATTCCTGCCGCTAGGCAGCCCTCCCTGTCTCCTTGCATGGCGTTTGCCGTCATGGCGACGATGCGGGGCCGTTCCCCCTCAGACCAGTTCTCCCGTATCTGGCTGGTGGCCTCCAGGCCATCCATCTCCGGCATTTGCATGTCCATCAAAACGAGGTCATAGGGCTGGCGCGCCAGTGTGTCTAGGACCTCCAAGCCGTTGGCCACGGCCTCCGCTCGATAGCCCATCCGCTCCAAAATGCTCAACGCCACTTTTTGGTTGACGAGGTGGTCCTCGGCGACAAGGATTCGTAGAGGGAGGCGCTCGCCGAGGAACGGGTCAAAGACCCACTCTCCTTCGGGCGGACGGCTGAGGCGGTCGCCGACCCAGCTAACAACCTCCATCAGGGCGTCATAAAGGGCGGAAGCCTTGATGGGCTTGGTCAGAAACGATGCAAAGAGGTGTGTCTCAGCCTCAGAAAGTGACCGCCCCAGCGAAGTCAGCATGACGAGGGGCAAGGACTTTGCATCACGAATACGGCGTACCTCGCGCGCTAACATCAGACCGTCCATCTCTGGCATCACCATGTCGAGAATGGCCAAATCCAGAGCATCACCTCGCTGGATGATCTCCAGCGCCTCCGGTCCGGAGCCTACTTCGATGGGTATCATTCCCCATGACGCGGTCTGGAGCGTGAGTATCTGCCGATTAGTGGCGTTGTCGTCGACCACGAGCACCCGCCTCCCCCTCAGTCGAGGTTCCTCGCCGCTTAGATACAGCGGCAGGGAGCCCTCGGCCGCCAGGGCCTGAATGGTGAAGTGGAAGACGGAGCCCACCCCCATCTCGCTCTCCACCCACATCCTGCCGTTCATCATCTCACTGAGCCGTTTGCTGATGGCCAGACCGAGGCCCGTGCCGCCGTACTTCCGCGTTGTGGAGGCATCCAACTGGCTGAACGATCGAAAGAGCAGATCCATTCGATCCCTTGGTATGCCTATGCCGGTGTCCTTTACGGCAAAGTGAAGCTCGTGCCACGAGCCCGGTCGGCCCGCCGGCCCCTCGTGGCCAGCCAATTGACGAGCCTCAATCGAGACGATCACCTCGCCCTGCTCGGTGAACTTGACTGCGTTGCTAAGAAGGTTGGTGAGAATCTGGCGCAGGCGGGTTGAGTCGCTGACAATCGCCGCAGGCGCGTGGGCTTCGACGAAGCAGCCCAGCTCCAACCCCTTCTCGTGGGCTCTGGCCGCCACGAGGTCGAGGGCGGACTCCACGCATTGTCGCAGGTCGAAGGTGTGCTCCTCCAATTGCAGCCGTCCCGCCTCGACCTTGGAGAAGTCCAGGATGTCGTTGATTATGGTGAGAAGGGCATCGGCGCTCGTGCGGATGGCTTCAGCGAAGTCACGCTGCTGGTGCGTAAGCGGAGTGTCGAGGAGCAGGCCAGACATGCCGATGACGGCGTTCATCGGCGTGCGGATCTCGTGGCTCATATTGGCGAGAAACTCGCTCTTGGCCCGGGTGGCCGCGTCTGCTACGGCATGGGCCTCCTGAGCCTGTTGGGTAGCCCGCGCTAGCTCGGCCGTGCGCTCCTCAACCAGCTCCTCCAAGTGACCCTGATACTTTCGCAACTCCTGCTCGGCGCGATCCCGTTCGTTCTCCCGCTCTCCCAAGGAAGTGACCATCTGGTCAAAGGCCTGAGCGAGCTTGTTCAACTCCTTGACGCCGTGTTGCAGACCCGTGCGCGCGGTCAGATCCCCGGATGCCAATCGCTGCGTGGCGCCGACCAGCGTGTTGACCTGGCGCAGGAGGACGACATCTACGCCGAACCACGCGGCCAGGAGCGCCACGACGGCCACAAGACCAAGCAAGATAAGATTGCGAACGAGAATGCGGTCGGCGTCCGCATAGGCAACCGCCGACGGGATACTGATAGTCAGAAACATCCGTCTGGCCTCTGAGCCACTCTGCAATTGAGTGGAGGCCAGCAGATGTGACACTCCGTCTTGATGGAAAACCTCGGCGGTGCCTTCACCCCCTGAGGAAAGGACCCTCTTGAAGCTAGGATCCTCCGCCACCGATTGCCCTAGCCAGGGCTTGGGGTCGGGATAGCGCGCCAGGATTGTCCCGTTGCGGTCTATCACCGAGAGCACCGAGCCGGACACCAGAGGCATCTCCGCGGCCACGCGATTCAGCCACTCGAGGTCCAGTCCGACGGATACCACGGAATCCACCTGTCCCCGGGCATTGAGCACAGGATACCCTACGTGAACCTCCGCCTTGCCGGTGATGGCGCCAACCTCGTATTCCCCAACTTCGAAGTCGCGCGCTTCGATGGTCCGCTTCAGCCATTCGCGATCGGCGATGTTTGCCGGCTTTCCGACCCGCGGCACGGCGCTCGCGAATACATTGCCATTGGCCTCGACCGCTATCAGGTTCACATAGCGCGGGTATTGTTTGAGGATATTACCAAAGAGTGTGGTGCTGGCCGCCGAGTCGCGAGCGCGCACTTCTGAGAGCTGAGCCACGGCCAAGAGAAGCTGGCGAGCCCCCTCCACGAGCACTTCTTGATTGCTGGCGGCGACCCTGGCCAGACGCAAGGCTCGCTCTTGCACCTCCACGGCGGCCTGTCGCCTCTGTTCCAGGCCCGTGTAGAGGGTGAGGCCAGAGGCCGGGATGATCGCGAGAAGCACTAGCAGGATCAAACGGGCGCGAAGGCTGTGCGGGTAGAGTTTTCTCAAGGCAGCTACCTCCAGCAACGGAGCGGATGACCCTATCAGAGTAGATTCAGCCTGAGCGATTATATAGACATAGCTTCTGCCTGTCAATGAGATCGTGACACAACTAGGGTCTTGACTGTTTCTTTGGTCATCCATATAATACGAGAGGCCGAATGCCGTGGAATGGCGCCGGGCGGGGTAGAAGAGGCAGCCCATACCTTCTCCGGGTGGTGAGCTGTCGTGAAACGGCAGTAGCAAGATTTTTTGGGAGGAATCCGACATCGAAACGGGTGCTTTAGGCAAAGTATACAAGGACGGCGAGTTCATCGTTCGCCAGGGCGAGATGGGCGATTGTATGTACGTCATTCAGGAGGGACAGGCGGAAGTGGTTCGGGAGGCGGAAGGCCGGGAAATCAGCCTCAGAATGCTGGGCAAGGGAGATCTCTTTGGGGAGATGGCTGTCGTCAACCGAGAGGTGCGCTCGGCAAGCGTCCGCGCCGTCGGTGACGCGCGAGTTCTCACCATCGATAAGAAGACGTTTCTCCGTCGGGTGCACGAGGATCCATCCCTGGCCTATCGCATATTGCAGACTCTTTCTCAGCGCGTCCGCGAGCTAACGGCTGATCTCGAGCGCGCGAGGTCGGGAAACTAAACCTGCGCTCTGGCGCTAGAAGGTCTACTCCTAGCGCCTACCTGCCTCCTGGTGCTCCCGGTGCTCGATTACCCAGCCCTTGGTGGCCATCACCTTCTCATTCAGAGGAAGACCGGCGCGCTTTCGGTAGACCACGTAAAGTATGATGCCGGCCGACAGCCAGCCGATGCCAATCCATCTTCCAAAGGGATAGCTGGCGATTATGGTGAGAAGTACGGCGAAGGTACCGAGGCCACCCACCACTGCCGTTATAGGTATCTCCCGACCCCTGACGCGGAGATTGAAGGGCAGCTTGAATGGCCTGGGAAGATCGGGCTCCCTCAGCCTCATTCCAACGAGCGCAAGATGGGCCATGGTAAAGGTTAGCGTTGCCGCGAAAACATAGGCCTGCGACATTTGAGCGATGCTGCCGGACATGGCGAGCAAAACGGCAATGAGACAGAAGCAGACGATGGCGATATAGGGCGTGCGAAACCTGGGGTGTACCTTGTGCCAGAACTCGGGCAGGTGCCGATGGGCTGCCATGGAAAACGAGAGACGGGAAACACCTATGACGCCCGCGTTGGCGCCGATAAGTAGAATGGAAGAGGCGAGGATGCCCACCAAAGGCGTGAGCACTAATGAGTATGGATTGGGAAGCTTGTGAGCGATTCCGGCCACTGGATCGTTCAGATAAGTCGTTGCCAGTTCGGTCGTGTATTGGCCATCTACCTGTATCACCGGCATTGCGCTCAGGGCAATCGTCGTAATGCCGGTAAACAGGACAAGAACTGCGAAGATCAGGCCGCCATATGCTCTTGGTACAGTCCGGTTCGGGGTTCGCGCCTCCTCAGACATGTTGGAAATAGTTTCAATGCCGGTGTAGGCGACCATGGCTACCGTGATGCCATAGAAGAAATTAGACCAGGTGGGTGCCACGCCGAAGTGGATCTGCTCGATGAGCAAGGGCAGGCTCAACAGGAAGATACCGCCGACAATGACGAGCACGATCTGCGTCAACAAGTCAATTACGGCGAAGATGACGCTGAAGTTGGCGGCCTCTTGCACGCCGACTACATTGAGCGCCATCAGGAAGACTATAGCGCCAACGGCGAAAATGACGTTGTATGGTGCGACGGCAAGAACCGGGAAGAAGATGGCCAGGTAGCCCCCGGCCGCGTAAGCGGAAATGGCGATCGTTATAGTATAGGAGAGAAGCGTAACCCAGCCGGCGAGGAAACTGGGGATCTCGCCGAGGCCGCGCCGGGAGAAGCTCGAGGCACCCCCAGCCTCGGGGACCGCCACCGTCGCCTCGGTATAGGTGAGCACCGTCAAGATGAAGAAGACGCCGGCAATAGTCAGGGCGATGGGCGCCGCTCCCAGAGCGAACATGGCCGTGACTCCGAGGGCATAATAGATCGACGATCCGACGTTTCCGTAGCCGGTGCTGAACAAACCGCTAACGCCGAGAACACGCCGCAGTCGCGCTCCCCGCAGGTTCACGAAGCGAACCAGCCGGTCGCCCGGCTTATGAACCCCGTCCCGAGCCGGTTCCGCCGGCGCCTCCGCAGTGATGGGCTCCTCTGCCCTGGCTTCAACCGGGGTAGTCGGAGCGTGCTTCCCTCTTTCCTTGTCTCTCTTGGGCTGACGTCGATGCACTATGTGGTCGCCGGGCCTGCGATGCCATTTGTCCTCTCGATCGTCCAAGTCTGCCCCCTTGATCGCACGTTGCAGTCTCAGAGGATTATAGACCCCGGCTCGCCGATCCGCAAGGTTGATTTTCTAGGGTTAGCGGACGACCTCGATCGTTCCCTTTTCATCTTCGCCGACGATCTCGCCGACGCAGGCGATGGGGCTGACCTTGGCACGCCCTAGCGCTTCCTCCAGTCGTTTGGCCTTGTCGCTTGGGACTGCGATGAGCATGCCGCCGGAGGTCTGGGCGTCGCAAAGGACGAGCTTCTCGTTCATGGTGAGACCGGTCCCCCATTCGACCCCCTGGCCGAAGTAGGTAAAGTTGCTGCGAGACCCACCGGGCACAATCCCCTTCTTGACCAGATCCCAGGCTTCGTCGAGGACCGGAATCGCCGAAAGGCGCACTCTGGCCCGCACCTTCGAGCCATCCGTCATCTCGTGCAGGTGGCCGACGAAGCCGAAGCCGGTGATGTCCGTGGCCGCCGAGACGCCCACCGCGGCCATGGCCGCGCCGGCGCCGGCATTGAGGGTCGCCATCACCTCGGTCGCCCGCTGGATGGTCTCCTTGGACGCGGCGTCACGCTTGATCGCGGTAGTGATGATCCCCATGCCGAGGGTCTTGGTGAGATAGAGCTTGTCGCCGGGCTTGGCCCCCACGTTGGCCACGATCTTCTCCGGATGCACCAGTCCGGTGACCGAGAGGCCATACTTTGGCTCCGGATCGTCCACCGTGTGCCCGCCCACGATGGGGATACCAGCCTCGGCGACCTTATCGGCACCCCCTCGCAGGATGTCGCCAAGAACCTCCATCGGCAGGCCGGACTTGGGAAAGCCGACGATGTTGAGGGCGAAGAGCGGGCGGCCGCCCATGGCATAGACGTCAGAAAGGGAGTTGGCGGCGGCGATGCGGCCGAAGTCGTAGGGGTCGTCCACCACTGGCGTGAAGTAGTCCACGGTGGCCACGAGCGCCTGATCGTCCGATAGACGGTAGACCGCCGCGTCGTCGGAAGTGCCGGTGCCAACCAGCACATTGGGGTCGGTAACCTTCGGTAGATTGCGCAGAACCTGCGCCAGCTCGGCGGGCCCGAGCTTGCAGGCTCAGCCTGCACCATGGGATAGACTCGTGAGTCTTACAGAATGTTCGTTTGTCATTTCTTTTCCCCTTTCACTGTGCAAACAGACTGCCCTAATGCCCGGGCCGGCTTCACAGCGGCTATCACGACATCTGCAAGATATGGCATGACCCGCATCATGCGCCGAATGAGACACCCCATCTTGCCGATGTGACACCAGTGAGACAGACAATGAGCGACGAATAACATGCTATTAGCCCTGCCAGTCGTCACTTCACACTAGAAGCTCGTAAATCATCTTTACCGCCGTCAGCAAGATGAGGATGGCCAGCAGCAAGCGCAGACGACCAGCACTCACTCTCTTGCTCAGAAAACCGCCCAATTGAGCGCCGGGAACGGCACCGACTACGAGGAAGCCCGCAAGAAACAGGTCAATCTGTCCGGTGCCTAACTTGCCGGCGAAACCCGCCAGCGCCGAAAACAGGACGATGCCCAGAGAGCTTCCCAGAGTCAGGCGAGTGGGTAGACCCAAAACGTAGAGCATCAACGGGATGAGGATGAAAGCGCCTCCCTGCCCTACCAATCCCCCCAACCCACCAACCGTTGCGGCAACTGCAATGGCCAACGGTCGATTGAACTTCAGGGATCCGTCGTGGCCTATCTTGTCCCCCTCCCGTTTAGGCAGAAACATCAACCCAGCAGCCACTGCGGCCAGTACGGCAAAAACCGCCTGCAGAGCGTCCGCGGTCACAGAACGCGAGAGAACGGCGCCGAGGAGGGAGCAAACGGCAATGGTGGACCCCATGTAAGCGACCAGACTGCGGCTGACGAACCCGTACTTATTGTGGCGCAGCACGCCCGAGGCGGCGCCAAATAGCCCCTGCACCATCGTGAGCCCTGCTACTTCTCTCATGTCCAACGGCGTTAGACCCACAGCGGGCGGCAAGTACAGTAGCAGAGGTGTCATGATTATTCCCCCGCCAATGCCGAGCAGTCCAGACGCAAAGCTCACGCCAAGGGCGAGGAAGAAAACGGTTGCCGCGAAAGTCCAATCCAAAGCCCTGCCTCCTTCTCGTCCCATTCTGAAGCATATCGTGTATAATGTCAAAGATAGGATTCTTATAGGCCTATTCATTGGAGATGATGCATGACTGAATCGAACTTCCACCAGTTGTTCGTCTTCTACACCGTCGCTCGCCTCTCGAGCTTCTCGAAAGCCGCGGACGAGCTGTACATCAGCCAGCCGGCAGTCTCCAATCAGGTGAAGCTGCTGGAACAACGCTATGGCCAGCCGCTCTTCGAACGGCTGAGCAGGGGAATAAAGCTGACTCAAGCAGGTGAGATAGCTTTGGACTATGCGCGGCGCATCTTCGCCCTTGCCGACGAGATGGAGGAGGTCATCGCAGACCTTCGCGGCGTCGCTTTTGGCCGGTTGGTTATCGGCGCCAGCACAACCATCGGCGAGTACCTTTTGCCCGAGATAATGGGGCGCTTCAAGGAGCGCCACCCTGGCGTGGATATGGAGCTGCGAATTTCAAACACCCGACAAGTTGCCGGCGAAGTGCTGCGGCATGAACTCGACCTTGGCTTTATTGGCGGCCATGATCAGGATGATAGCCTGATGGTCGAGCCGTTTGCCGCCGATGAAATCGTGCTGTTTGCCTCGCCTAGACACCGGCTGGCAGGACGGACGGATGTAAACGTGGACGACCTGAGGGACGAAGGCTTTATAACCCGGGAGAAAGGCTCGGCAACGCGGGTGATAGCCGAGACGCATCTTCGCCTCTTGGGCGTCGAGCCACAGGTGCGAATGGAATTGGGGAGCAACGAGGCGGTGAAAAGGGCGGTATGGGCGGGATTGGGCCTCGGCATGCTCTCGCGTGCGGCTCTGCTGGCCGAGGTTGAGTCGGGTCATTTGGTGGTGCTGGAGATACCCGACTGCTGCTGCCGGCGCCAGTTGAGCCTGATCTATCGCCGGGATAAGCGCCTCACCTCCGTCGAGCAGGCCTTCCTCAGCCTTGTTCGGACGGCGCGCCACGAACCGGGGTCGGAAGCTGGTCGAGGAGCTCAACAGAGCTGAATGCGACAATCGTATTCATGATAGCCCCCAGCCTAACCGGATCGCCCATCATCCAGGAACCTGCAAAGCCGTTTGCCGAAGATATTATACGCCAGCCGCAGGATTCTGCAATAGTGCTCCCGCTTGTTCAAATACTGGCCAGAGTGAGCCACATTGACAAGCTGCCACCAAATGGCCACGGGCCGGAACAGGTTTTTGGCCCTATTCCGGCCCGTTTCTGGCTATCTGACGTAGCGGCTAGGCCGCCATTGTCACCCGGACTGTGTCCATCGCTTCTGACCCAACTTATACGAAATAGGTCAGGCAGAGAGCGATGACGGCCAGCGCCAGGAGGAGCGTTACGTTGAACACTCCCAGAAGCGCCAGAATGGCCAAAACGAGGCTGCTATTACTAGTATCGTATCGACGCCGAACGTGGCACCTGCACGATATGCCATATCTCATCACCTCGCTTCCGGAACACCCTCGCAAATCCCGTGCCGTCAAGGAGAACGACGCCTTTCCAGGAGGAAGGCGTTGAGCTCGGCCCCGATCACGACGATTTGAGCAAGGAAATAGAACCAGGTCATAAGAAGGAAGAAGAGGCCAAATATGGCGCCAAACCGGCCAAAGTGGCCGAGAGTAGTGGCGTAAATAGGCCAGACCTGCTGGATAAGGAAGAAGAGGAGCGCGCTCAGGACTGCTCCCGGCCAAACCTGGCGGAAATGGAAGGAGCGGTTCGGCACAATCCAGTAGATGCTCACAAACATCAGGAAGCTCAGCGCCAGAGAGACCAGCCATGCGGCTACGGACTGCAGCCAGTTGAAACCCCAGGAGAGGGTCGAAAGCACCTCCCCCGAAAAGCTCCAAAACAGCGTCGCCAGACTGGTTGTTGCCAGAGAGAGAACCAGGAGAAGGGCGAAGACGAAGACCATTACGAAGGCCATCAGCTTCTGCCCAATAAAGCCGCGCCCGGCGACGGCGAAAGCCCGATTGAAGGAGTCGGCCATGGCGCCGAACATACCGGAGCCACCCCACAGCAGACCGACAAAGCTGACCAACCCGAACAGGCCCGTTTCGGCGCGACTGGCCTGAATGATCCTCAGCGCCTCATCTTCGGCGCCGCTCGGAAGCACCCGAATGATGGTCTCGCTTACCGTTTGGAGGGTCCGCTCGTCCCGAACGAAGATGCCGACGATGGCCAGGAGGGCCAGCATGATGGGAAACATCGCCATAATGGCGTTGAAGGCGATCAGCGTCGCGTACACCGGCGTCTCGTCCCGGCCATACTTCTGGAAGAACTGCCCTACCGGCGAGCCCTTGAACCGGTTCAACAGATCGGAAACGTCCATCTCTAGACCCAATTCGCATGAATTCTGCTAAACAGTGGGCTTCAACACCCCCGTAACGAAATAGGAGGACGAGCGGGCAGGGCCCAGCAGAGCCACGGTCGCCGTCCCCTCTACCCTCTACCCTCTACCCTTAACCCTTAACCCTGAAGTCTAAGCCACCTGTCGCCTTAGCGTCAGGGCGCCGAAGGCCAGCATCAGAGTGGCAAAGGCCACCAGGATTGCCAGGTCGAACAGCACTTGAGGCTCGGCCAGCCCCAGCCCCTTGACCATCACGTCCCGTAAGGCGAAGTTGGCATAGGTCAGAGGCATCACGTAGGCTATCTCTTTCAACAAGACAGGCATGTCTCCCACTGGCCAGAACATCCCCGACAGCAGCCCCTGTGGCACAATGACCATGGGAATGAATTGCAGCACCTGAAGCTCGTTGCGGGTGAAGGTGGAGAGGAAGATGCCAAGGTTAACCGCTCCCACCGTCAGCACGATTTCCACTATGAAAACGATGAGCAGGCTGCCCGTGTAATGGATGTGGATAACGAAGACGGCGAACAACAGGAGGACGACCCCCTGAGCGATGGCAAACAGCGAGAAGCCAAGCATATAACCCAAAGCGATCTCGGCCCGGCTTACCGGCGAAGCCATTAGCCTCTCCAAGGTTCCCTGAGACCTTTCCCGGAGAAAGCTCACCGACGAGAGGAGAAACACGAAGAAGAAGGCGAAGAACCCGATGGCCACAGGGGCAAAATAGTCCAACTGGTCGAAGGATTCGTTGCCGTAGATGTAATCGGGATCGAGCTTGAAGGGATCAGCGGTGATGCTCCCGACAGGATTGGCCGGGCCAGCGACACCCGTGAGCAAAGCAGGTATGGCTTCGCGCAGGGCGCGGGCAAGGGCCGTCGCCACGCTGCCGCTTACCGCTGGATTGGAGCCTTCGAGCACTATCTGTATGGCGGGCTGCTCGTGGGCCAAGATCTTCCTGGAGAAATCCGGGCCGAAGACCACGCCTCCCTTGACCTTGCCGTCCTTCACCTGGCCAGCCAGCGCTGCCCGGTCCAGCTTGACGATGGACAAGTCTTTGTTCCGCTCGAGGCTCTCGGTTAGCATCTTGGCCAGAGAGATGGTTCCCGTCTGATTTGTCGCTCCCCGGTCCTCGTCGGCGACCGCTAGCGGCAAGGGTGGCGTATCCGAGCGGAACAACAGCCCCAGCAATGTGAGCAGAACCACCGGCACGACGACCAGCAGGCCGATGGTCCGGCGGTCGTGGAGGAACTGGCTAACTATGCGTTTGGCGATGGCGATTGTCCTCGTCGCGCTCATGTGACTCCTGTGTTAGGGTAGAGGGTATAGGGTATAGAGTAGAGGGGTCCGCTCCTTTCTATACCCTCTACCCTCTACCCTATACCCTCTACCCTTCGTCCTCCCTCGGCAAAGCACAGGAAGGCCTCTTCGAGGTTGGTTTGACCGGTCATCCGTCTCAAATCGGCGGGCGTTCCTTCGGCTAGCAGTTTTCCCTGCCTCATGAAGCCGAGCTTGTCGCAGCGGTCGGCCTCGTCCATGACGTGACTCGAAACGACGATGGTCGTCCCGCCGGCCGCCAACCGGCGGAAATGTTGCCAGAAGCTCCGGCGCAGGCGGGGGTCGACGCCAACCGTGGGCTCGTCGAGGAGGAGCAGCCCGGGGTGGTGGACGAGGGCACAGGCCAGCGATACCCGCTGGCGCATGCCGCCGCTGAGGGTGCCCACCAGCGATTCCCGGCGTGCGGCAAGGTCCACCAGCTCCAGAGCCTCGTCGACTTTGGCTCGTCCCGTCACACCGCTCAGCGTGGCAAAGAAGCTAACGTTCTCCCGGACCGTGAGATCGAGATAGAGAGAGCCTGCCTGGGGCATGTAGCCAATGCGGCGGAGAATCTTCCGATCAGGCATCTGAGCGCCGAAGACGGCTATGGTCCCGGACGTCGCTTTGAGTAAGCCAAGGGCGAGGCGAATGAAGGTGGATTTTCCTGAGCCGTTTGGACCGAGAAGGCCGTAGATATTCCCTACCTGAATGCGCAGGTCCAGACCATCTATCGCGGTGATTGGGCCGAACTTCTGGACGATTCCCCTGGCTTCGACCACGTAGCTCATCTTGGCAGTTCCTCTTGGCGACCGGGTGATATCGGCGCCGGCAGGTTCTAACTGCCACACTATAAGCAAGGGCGGGACATGCTGTCAAGGATCGATCTGATGCGCCGGCATGTCTCTTGCCCACTTTCTAGCAACAGTCAGCTAATCAATGGGTGGAGCTACCTATCATGAGCCTGAATCAAAGAACGACTAGCGAGGTATTGAGCCGGCTGGATTGGTACGGCGGCCTAACACGCGATGACATTCTCAAACAGATTCAGCAAACGGACGATATGGACGCATCGGATCTGGTCCGTCTTTTTCGCAGTCTTCCCGAAGGCCGGCGATTCGAGACCTTCGAGGAAGCCGTCGAGGCTGTTCTCCCCTCGAACTGGGAGAAGTAGCACCGGCGCGATTAGGCTGTAGCCCGGTGTTCACCGGGAGAGATGGCGTCTGCCCTCGTCCTGTTGAGACCGACGCGGCCACTGCCCAGGGCGGATAGCCAGGCTAGAAACCCAGCCGAAAAGTCTTGCTGGTTTGGCTGATATGTAGTATAATGCGTCCTAACATGCGAACGGAGGTTTGGTATGTTAGGAAGGCATTCTATGCAGGGTGGATTGTTTGAAGCGGACTATCTTCATCTCGA
>JACPQF010000148.1 GCA_016190625.1 Chloroflexota bacterium
AAAGCGGTGGGGAATCGCATCCGCTTTTTGGCACTATGTGGGGGGCAACAGCAGGTCTGGCAAACAATTCAGACCTCCTAGTGGGGACAGAATTCGCGGGTCTCTGCATATTGCCAGTTTTCGGCTGCATTTCTAGCAGCAGCGTGCTCGTGATCTCCGTCCCAAGCTGGAACTCGCCGAGGTCGGCCGGGTGGAAGGTTGTTGTCGAGTCATACGGAGGGTACGAGAGGATGTTGCCGTTCTCGTGGGTGGGCTGGTACCAGTCGAAGTCCGAGGCCCCGGCCTCGGTCCTCAGGGTGCCCGCCACGCGCGGCAGGACGATGTCGAGGAAAGCGTTGCTCACGTTCCCCTGCGGGTCTCTCGCTGTCATCCCGTAGACGCGGTAACGCCAAATGTCGATGGCCTGCGTGCGAAAAACCGCGTAATCGTCCAGCGCGGTCTCGCCGCTGAAGGTCACGCTCTGGCTAGCGTAGTTGGACTGGTAGCTGCTCTTGTGTGAGTCGTAATCGTAGCCGATCTTCGCCGAGAACCCGGCGCTGACCTCCGTGGCCGCCTTCATGACGACGCTCGAATGCCATTCGACGGTGGCCGAGGCCGACGTGGCCAGAGAGGTGCCGATAGAATGGTCAGCGGTGTCCCTGTTCTCGCTGCTGAACTCTGTGCCGGTCTGTCTTCTGAGCGACACGTTGAAAGAGGGATAGCGGCTCACGTTGACTACCTTTTTGGCGACCGGGTCCCAGTAGGTATGTTTGGGCGGCTCCTCCATCAGGTAGTCGGTGGCGACCACGTTCTCCAACGTCAGGTGGACCGGCGCGCCCAGATACATCGTGTCGCCGTCCGGGTCGGTGGCAACCACCGGCAGGCGCGCTCCCGGGGTGTCCGTGGATCTGGTGACATTCACGACCTCACCCTTGAGGCTGGGCACTTGACCGGGCTGGAACAGCCTAACGGTGTAGTAGTAGTACCTCCATGTCGCCAGAGCCAGCGACCAACGGGGGTCGCTCCCTGTGAGACCGCTACCCCTGAAACCGCCGGCTGCCAGCCAGAACCGCGAGTTCGAGTCTACATAGAGCGCCTCGCTCGGCCGGGGCCAACCCGAAGTGGGATACTCCACCGTTCTCAAGTTCACCGATGAGCTCGAGCCGGCGTTGTAGGTCACCGCGAGCTGCCGGCGGTTTAGCCCCCACCCGTTCGGGGGGTCGAACTTGAACAGACCCGCTACGACCTGCACCCGCCAGGAGGTTGGCGGGAGGTCCACCGAGGTAGTCAGGCTGTAGAGCGTAGTGTCATACTACTGGGTTACTGTCAAACAGGGTGGAGCACTACAGGTGGGGACGGTCTGATTGGTGAACTGGAGTTTCCTGACGTTAACGCTCTGGGTGTAGGACCGGAAGCCACTCTCGATGGCACTAACCGTGCCGACAGCGAGATCATCCCGGCCGTCGCCGTCGAGGTCGCCGGCCGCCAAAGACAGGGTCTCAGTCCACCACCCGTACGCATACGGATCATAGGGATCCAGTGGGAGCGTGATACTGCTACTGCCGATGGTGTCTAGCTTTCTCTGCACGGTCCCATCCGCGTTCACCGTGACGGAATAACGGAAGAAGTCTATTCTCAGCACAGTCCAGCTTGCGAAGTAGGCCAGGGCGATCTCCGGCAAGCCGCTCAGGTCGAAGTCGCCCGTCGCCACGGCGAGCACGTTATCCGCCGGTTTGATCAGGCCGGACGAGATGCTCGCGCTATCGATTGCTGCCGGCATGGTGGTAGTCGTCACCGCCGAGGGGGTGGGAGCGGACTCCGACGACTGCCCGAAGTCCAGCACGGTGAGCTGCACCGGGAGCCGGCCACCAGCACCCAGTTGGGCGTAGACGACCACGACCTCGTCGCGGTAGTCGCCGTCCACGGCGCGGCTGCCGTCTAGGTCGGCGACCGCCACGTCGAGGAAGTCGGTGCTGTCGGCCAGGCGTGAAGCCAGGTTCGGCAGCGTGCTGACGGGGCTCGTGGTTGACGGGCGGAAGAAACTTACCCCCACGTTCGAGCCGCTGCGGTAGGCGTGGACGACGGACTCGTGCGTCGCGGTCAGGATGCGTCCCGACGCCGCGGCGATAGCGTCGTGCTGGTCGGCGGTCCCGAAGCTGCTCGAGTCGATCTCGCCGAGCGTCGTAAGGTCGCTGCTCGGCGCATAGACGCTGAACTTGGACTTGCTGTCGGCAGCCAGGACGGGCATGGCGGCGAAGACCTCGTCGTCGGGCCACTCGGCGTAGTACCTCGCCGGGTCAGTCTCGCCCGGGCCCGTCGCCGCCGGGGCAATATAAGCCGTTGGCGACCAGCCCGGGTCAGTCTCGCCCGGGCTCGTCGCCAACGGGGCGACGTCAGCCGGCAGCGGGAACAACAGCATTGGAACCAGTGCGATGAGGCTGAGTAGGCGCTGCAGCCTGTGGCCGCCCATCAGGCGCCGCCGGGGGAATGGTCTTGTGTTCATGGTACACTCCTTTGTGCCGCACAAACGTCAGCATGAGAAACTTCAACCTCTCTCACCTTGAAGCATACGGGTCTTGGGTTGAGAAACGGTTGAGGAAGAGGTCAAGAACTGGTTGAGAAACACAGCGAGATGCGAAAAGCCATGCAACTCCTCCGACAAAATCGCACCGCGTAAGTCCTCTCAATCACAGGCGTTACGCGGTCTCACCACGGAGGCACAGAGACACGGAGATTTCTCCTTTTGGCTTGGAGAGACGAGGCCCCCAATGAGACTGAATCCTGCTGTTGAAGGACGCATCGACGGCGGACGAGTCCAAAGGATCCTCCGTGCCTCCGTGTCTCGGTGGTGCAAAGTGTGGGAGGTTGTGCGCACCTTCGTAGGAATCAAGGCGCAGGGCGATCAGGCGCTCAAGCATGCGGCAAAGCTAACCGGCTTAACCCCGGAACAATTGCGGCTAGCGCTGCGATACTACGCCGATTTTCAGGACGAGATCGACGATTGGATCCGTCGGGTTGACGAGGAAGCTGCCCGAGCAGAAGCTGCGTGGAGACGCGAGCAGGAAATCTTGCGGTTGATAACGCCTTCACGCTAGACGATAGGCAGGCTGAAGTGGAAGGTGCTGCCCTTCCCCATCTCGCTTTCGACCCAGACGCTTCCGCCGTGGGCCTCGACTAGCATTTTGGTGATGTAGAGACCCAGGCCCAAGCCCTCGGTCTTTCGTGCCCCCTTGGCCATGTAGAACCGCTCGAAGATATGAGGGAGGTCATCCGGACCTATACCTACGCCCTTATCGGTCACCGAGACTCTTACTTCCCCGTCTGTTCTATTCGCCACGATCGATACCTCTGTTCCAGGCGGGGAGTATTTCAGAGCGTTGGTGAGCAGATTCGTGATTATCCTCTCCAGACGGTTCGGGTCGGCAGAAACAGGAGGCAGGTCTGCCGGGATTTCCAGCCTCACTCTTCCAACATCCAGCACGCCCGTACCTCGCTGTAGCAGTTCGCTCATGAAGGATTTCAGGTCAACAGGGCGTCTCTCGAGCTGCAACTGGCCAGCCTCGACACGCGCCGAATCGACCAGGTCCTGGATCATGGCGTTCATCCGTCTGGCGCTGGTAATGATCGCCTCGACGTTTCGCCGCTCCATTTCTTTCACGCCGGTCGTTTCCAGAGCGCGCCGCAGAAACTGAGCTTGCCCTTGAATTATCGTTAGCGGGTTTCTCAGGTCGTGAGAGATGGTATGAACGTACTGCTCCCGGAACTCCTCCGTGCGCTTGCGCTCCGTAATGTCGCGATCGATGCCGCGATAGCCACGGAATGCCCCGTTCGCATCGAAGATGGGCACGCCGCTGGTTTCGAGCACGACCAGATGGCCGTCCTCGTGTCGATTGGTGTTTTCGAGGGCGCTGAAAGCCTCCCGTCGGGCAACAACAGGGCCGAAGATTCCGGAGACGCGCCTGGCCTCATCTGGCGGCATGAGGTCGAAGGGGGTCTTGCCGAGCACCTCCTCGGGCTCGTAGCCCAGCAGATCTCGAACCTTGGGACTTGCATACGTATAGACGGCGTTCTCGTCGACCTCCCAAACCCAATCGCTCGTGGTTTCCACCAAGTTGCGGTAGCGCTCCTCACTCTCTTCGAGAGCCTCTTCACGCCTCCGGATCTCCCCGGCCATGCGATTGAGGGCGCCGCCTAGGCGCAGAAGTTCGGCCGGCCCGGTCGCCGGCGCCTGAAGGCCAAGCTCGCCGCGACCAAGGGCCGCTGCGTGCTGCTCCAGCCGGCTCAAGGGGCCGGTAACGTTCCGGCTGATAGCCATCGCCGATGCAAAGGCGACGATCGCAACGAGAGAGAGAATGCCAAAGTCGCGCAGGGCGTTCCCGAGAATCGGCGCCATAGCCTCGTCTTCTGGCCGACCGGCGGAAGCCACCCAACCGATCGTACGAATGGGAGTGCGTGCTCGCAGGTAGGTCCGCCCATCGACAGATAAATAGAAACTGCCAC
This sequence comes from Chloroflexota bacterium, assembly GCA_016190625.1. Taxonomy (GTDB): domain Bacteria; phylum Chloroflexota; class Dehalococcoidia; order JACPQF01; family JACPQF01; genus JACPQF01. The sequence continues at coordinate 4,480 of JACPQF010000148.1, forward strand.
TAGCCTCTTCGCCAGCCAGAACGCGCCCAAGCTCCGGGTCTGATGCCAACAGATCGCGCTGTTCCCACGTTAGTTCGATTTCGGGAAATCGGTACACAAGCCAGCCTCGACCATCGTGGATGCCAATAGCTGCCTGGCCGGCTCGCTCAATCCGCAGCACCTCTCCAAGTTCCTCAGGGTTGATCGTAGCCAGCATCACCCCTTGGAGAGCGCCTTGTTCGCTACGAATGCCCCTGGCAATCGCGAAAAGCGGTTTGCCCGTCACCTTTCCAATGAACAGGTCGCTCACGACCCACTCCCGTCCTCGCGCGATCTCTTGGAAATAGGGGCGGTCGCTCACGTCTGTGCCCAGCGCCTCAGACATGCTCGAGGCAACGATTCGACCTTGCGAATCAACCCAACTGAAGTTGTCGACGGCCGGATTCTCTTTGACCGCCACCGCCAGAAGCTGGTCGACGCGGTCGGTAGGCAATGACAACACGGTAATGCCAATCTCCAAACCGTCGTGGCGAATATCGCCTATGTAGCTCTCGAAGGTAACGGCTATCGCTCTGGCCAGCTCGAGGTTAGATTGTAGCTCCAGGTCACGCCGCGCCTCGAACCTGTTGTAGTAGATGACCGCCTGAACCAGCAGAACCGGAACGAGCACGGCTATCAGGAGAAGAAGCAGTGTGCCACGGATTGTGCGGGGGAAGAAGCGACCAATGCGGTCTGTCATTGCAACCCTCGCTCAGGCGACGGCCCTTTTGCCGGAAGGATGAAGTAGAAAGTAGAGCCATTGCCCGCTTCACTCTCGAACCACATCCTGCCACCGTGGCGTCTTACGATTTCATTGGAGATGTACAGCCCCACGCCCATGCCCCCATAATCATGGGGCGTGCCGGTGTGGGCGCGGTAAAAGCGCTCGAAGATACGGGCTTGCTTGTCCTTGGGAATGCCTATGCCGCGATCTCGTATGCTGACAACGGCTTGTGCGCCATCTACTCTTGCCGCTAGTTCGATTTCTCCGCCATTTGGAGAGTACTTCATGGCGTTGTCCAAGAGGTTGACAAGCACTTGCTCTATTCTGTCCTTGTCAGCCTCTACAGGCACCGGACCACCTGGATGTAGCACGAGCTTATGTCTCTCTGCAGTTCTTCTGACTCGTTCGGCCACGCTGACCACAAGTTCGGAGAGATCGAATTCGGTAGGCTCTAACTCCGGGTGGCCGGCCCGAAACTCCGTTACCTGCAGCAGGTCGTTGACGAGCCTGCTGATCTTGTCCGTCTGGCGATTGATGGCCTGCAAAGCTTTGACCTCGTGCGGATTCCCATCCACGTGATCCTGCCGGAGGAGGATTTGAGCGTAGCCTTTGATCCCGGTCACAGGGGTCTTGAGCTCGTGGGCAGCCACGGTCAAGAACTCGTCCTTGAGCCGGTCAAGCTCGGCCAGCTCGATCGCCCGCCGCTGGGCATCTTCCGCCATTTCCTGAACTTCTCCTAGCAGCCTGGTTCGCTCCTGCTCGGCCTGCAGACGCTGAACGTCTATCTTGTGCAAAGACCGGGTGGTGAAGAAGACGATGACGGCGAAAACGGCCACAACCGACATGGTGAAGATCGCCAAGCCAAAGGGAGGATCGTATAGTCCCGCCCGCTGTCCCGCGAGAACTAGCCAGCCCAGAGCGAAGGGCACGCCGATCACGGCAGGAAGCAGGCGCCTTGCCATGTACCCACCAGCGCTCTCGCTGGTGAACGTAACCATAAGGCCGTGGTCAGGGCGGGCGAAGAGAATTCCGGTCCCGAGAAGGGCGAACGTCAGAGCCGTGTGCAACGCCATCGCCGAGTAAGGGCCGAAGCTGTAGAGGGCTTCCACGCCAAAGTCGTAACCCATCAAGGATAGAATGACCAGCATGTCCACCATGACCGCCAACAACTGGGCGACGAGATAGCTACGGCGCTGGTCCTTGGTGGGAAAAACCAGCAGCGGCAGGGCAATGCCGACCATTACAAAGCTTAGGGCCGTCGTGATGGCCATCCTGCCCGGTGGAACGGGCGCCGTATCAGGGTCTGTGAAAAGAAGTTGGTCGATGCCGAAATCGCGGTCGAAAAGGTATTCGCTGAGGTTGAGCAGGCCTAGCACACAGGCTATAAGCGCTCCGGCACAGGTGAGAAAGCGCAGCCACCGGCTACGCTGCTCTGCCTGAAAGAGGACGAGGGACAAACCCGACAGGATGAAGGCGATAGCTGTGTTGGCCTTCATGCTGACAAGGTCCGGAAGGACGCTCTTGAAGCTTCCGACACCGAAAGCCCATCCGACGAGGACAAGACAACCCACAAGGATGACGACTATGCCTGAGATTCGCGACAGGAACCTCAGCAATGAGATGAGCGCAGAAGTGGGCGTTTCGGTCATTACTCGAAATCCCTTGCGGCGGTAATCCTCACCATTTTTCGTACGCCGACCCGGTCATTCCAGAGAAAGGATTGGCAGCAATAGTTGTACCCACTTTGGGGAATGGCCGACAATCTCCACGCTAGGCGATGGCTAGGGTGAAGTAGAAAGTGCTCCCTTTGCCTAGCTCGCTTTCGACCCAGATACGACCGCCGTGGGCTTCGACGAGCATCTTGGTAATGTAGAGGCCAAGGCCTACACCTTCTCTTCTTGTCTCCTTGACTCTAAAGAAACGCTCGAATACGTGTGGCAAATCGTGCGGGGCTATGCCCACGCCGCGGTCGATCACCGATACCCTGATCTCGTTATCTACCTTGTCCGCTCTGACAAGAACCTCTGTTTCTGCCGCAGAATACTTGAGGGCGTTGGTCAGGAGATTAACGAAGATTCGCTCGAGTCGGTCGGGGTCGGCTGAAGCTGGCGGAAGGTCTGGTGGCACTTCCACATCGATTCGCCCAACGTCGATTACCCCTTTGGATCGGTCGAGCAATTCGTCGACGAAGGCTTTCAAGTGCACTGGTTGCCGTTCAAGCCGCAATTGTCCGGCCCGCAAGCGCGCCGACTCAACCAAATCCAGAATCAGGGCGTTCATCCGTCGGGCGGTGGTGATAATGGACTCGGCGCTCTTTCGCACCGACTCCGGCCTGTCCGGAGCCCTCTGAATCATTTGGGCATGCCCTTGCACAATCGTCAGGGGATTCCGTAAGTCGTGAGAGATCGTGCTTATGTAATCCTCTCGCTCCCTCTCACGGGCTTGAATCTCGTCGGCCATCCTGTTAAAGGTATCGGCCAGCTTCTCCAGCTCATCGCCCGTGGCGATTTCTACCCGTTGTTGAAACTCTCCCCGACCCAGGGCCACTGCATGTCTGGTCAGGCGCTTTAACGGCCTGATCATGACCTCAGCCAGTGCCAGCGCCCCTCCTATGCTCAGGAGGGCCACGGCAAGGAAGATTAGCAGCGAATCCCGAAACGATTGGTCGATGGGAGCAAGGGCTGATTCAGTCGGTATCGAGACGCCGACGACCCAGCCGTACTTTGGTGTGGGAAGAGTGGCAACTATGCGCTGCTCGCCTGACACCATACCTACTCCCTCACCCACGAAGGGCTGGCCTTGCAGAGGTGTAGAGATATGTGGAACTTTGGACACATCTCGCTGCTCCCACGTCAGCTCGGTCACACCTGTATGGAAAACCAGCCTTCCCGTACGATCAGTCAGGAAGATGTCTTGTCCCGTCCCCCGTGACGTACTCGAAAGCAGCTTGATGAACTGCTCGGGGTTGATTGCTGAACCGGTAGCCCCGATCACTTTGCCCTGCTGATCCTTGATTGGCGCCGCTACCGGTATTATACTATTCCTTTTCAACATTCGCGTTGTCCGCGAGAATCATGCTGCCAGAGCAGCCTGAGGGAATGCCTCGAAACGGAAACCGAGAGCGGCAGACATTAGCCTCCAGCCACGGGCGGTGA
>JACPQF010000150.1 GCA_016190625.1 Chloroflexota bacterium
CAGAGACCCGCGAATTCTGTCCCCACTAGGAGGTCTGAATTGTTTGCCAGACCTGCTGTTGCCCCCCACATAGTGCCAAAAAGCGGATGCGATTCCCCACCGCTTTTTCAAAAGGGGCTTTTCGGCTGCGCTTCTAGATAAGGCGCGGTGAACAAGAGCCGAGCGGAGTACCACCAGAGGTTGTAGCGCTCCCCGCCGATAAGCGCGCCGGTCATGGCGACAGCCAGGAGCATCAGGAAGATCGCCAGGTAGGCAAGAAGACGGTCACCCTACTGCAAGTATCGTCCAAGCAAAGCAATCGCCGCGGCGGCAAACAACACCACCAGGACCGCCTGCCATACCTGCGTGAGAGGAGTGAACGCGTCGCCCTCGACCACCAGTGGCAGGCCGTTCTCGACGATCAAGGACAGGACGCCAACCAGAGTACTAAGAACGGCAGCCAAAGCATAGGCGGCTACCTGACGCGTGCTGCCCAGATAGGTGGGTCGCCGGGCCAACGCGGCGGCGCCGATCAGGGCAGGGGTCGAGTAGGCCAGTAGAAAGAGCCACCCTGCCGTATTGGGTAATTGCCCGATCACTCCTCTGTCGCCCACCAGGCCCGGCCAGGCTAAGAGGTAGAAGAGGCCGAGAACGCAATTCGCTACGAAGACGAGGCCGGCCCAGAAGGTCCAGGCGCCGCCAAGGGCTTGATACCGGCCAATACAGAGGAGGGCCACCGACGCGGCAGCAATGGTTATGAAGGCCTGAACGGTGGGAACGAGCCACACCAGCCTGGGCAGCTGGACATCTCGCCCGTCGACGAGGAAACCCGACAGAATCAGTACGGCTAGAAGAGCAACGCCGAGGCCGATGACTACCCTTACGAAGATGTCATTCGTCCAGTTCCTGCTTTCGAACGCCAAGCGCGCTTCCTCTGATGCCCCGGGGGGAGATTACGAACGTTGCCTGCTTTCGGTATTGTACCACAGGGACGTGCGGCTTGTCTTTCGCCGGACGAGGACACGGAAACACAAAGGCACCAAGTGAACGAAGGGCACAAAGATGATTTCTTCTTCATCCCTTTGACAACCCTTAAGTATGGTGCGTCCGGTAAACCAGTAGCGTTATGCTCTGCCAGTCCCAGCGGAAAAACCCGCAGGCATGTGGCGGATGCACCAGTACCTTCGTGCTTTTGTGTTTCCGGTTCCTTGGTTATGGCTCGAACCGTTCGATCCCTTCAAGTCGATCGAAATGGGCGTCGTAGGAGGCCACGCGAGTTATCTTGAGCTTGTGCATGAGAGTGGCGTTGTATGCGTCGGCGAAAGAGATGTTCTTTTCGACGTAGAGGTCAAAGGCCAGGGTGTAACGCGTCTTCCCCGGCAAGACAAGTCCTGTGAGCAGCACGATGGGCAGTACGTGCTCGCGGATTTCTGCCTTCGGCAGGCGATAGGTGCGCTCTAGAACAAACACCACCTCGGCGATGACGATGTCCGAAGTAGCGGCCTTGCGTTCTCCGTTCTCCAGGCTCCGTAGAAGCTCCTTCGACCGTTTAGCCTTTTCGGGGTCATCGCCCAGAAGGTGGCGCAGGATGACGTTAGTATCCAAGAAGAAATCCATTTGCTCAGCCCCCCAGCGGTCGGAGAGCATCCTCGGCCATCGCCTCTTCCGCTAGCCGCTCCAGTTCCGCCAGATCCTCCGGTCTTTTTCTCGGCTTGACGGCGCCAAAGCTTCGGTCCAGGACGCTCTTGATAGGTTTCACCTTCACTTCCCCCTGGTCAAGGATGAAAGCCACCTTGTCTCCTGGCTCGAGGCCGAGAGAGCGCCTGATACCCGCGGGAATCGTGACTTGGCCTTTTCGCGTGATCGTCGTTAGAGTCTGCCCCATCAACAAGCCTCCTACTACCTAATGATCTAGGTAGTACCCTTATAACACGAGTATTACCCCCATGTCAAGCCCCACACGGAGGGATAAACACCAAGACACGAATAGTAGGAAGGGACTCGAAAGGAACAGAGAAGTGACCTTCGTGTCCGTTGTCCACTGGGTAGCTTTGTGTTTTGTAACCTCGCCCGGCCCCTTGACACGCGAGCCTCTGCCTGTGGTAAAATACAACCGAGGTTGTCTCATGCCGACAATGCTGGATGTGCTGAGGTCAATACCCTATTTCGCTGAGCTCTCCGGGCAGGACTTGGACCGCGTGCGGGCGTTCTCCGTCGAGCGCTCCTACGAGCGCGGGGATGTCGTGTTTCTCGAGGGTGGACCTTGCGAGGGGCTTCACGTCGTGGAGTCGGGTCGGGTACGTATCTTCAAGACATCGGCTGAGGGCAAGGAACAGGTGCTGATGATCGCCGGGCCCGGCCAGACCTTCAACGAGGTGCCCGTGTTCGATGGCGGCCCCAATCCGGCCAGCGCCGAGGCCATCGATCTCAGCGTTCTATTGCTTCTGCCCAAGGAGCGTCTGCTGACGCTGGTGAGGGAGAACCCCACGCTCGCCCTCACCGTGACCAAGGTCTTTGCCGGCCGCCTGCGCCATTTGACCCGCCTCGTGGAGGATCTGTCTTTTCGCCACGTGATCGGCAGAGTATGCAAGATCCTGCTCGAACACGCGCCCCAGGAAGGTCCGGCTGGTCAGGTCGGACCCCGCTTAACGCAACAGGAGATGGCAGCCATGGCCGGGACAGCCCGGGAAATCGTCAGCCGCGCCCTTCGCTCCCTCGAGCGAGAGGGAATCGTCAGGCTCGAGCGCGGCCGGATCGTCATCCTCAACCGCAAGGCACTGGAAAGCAAGCTCTAGAACCCACGCCCATAGATGACAAAAGTCACAGACTCCCCGCGCCATATTGCTTAATATATAGTTAGCGAAAGGAGGTGCGCAATGGCCACAGCAATCAACTCGGAGATGACCGTCGACGAAGTGGTGCACCGGTTTCCCCAGTCCCTTGGCGTGTTCCTCAAGCATGGCGTGGACACCTGCTGAGGAGCCGTGGATAAGATCGCCGTTGGCGCTCTAAAGGCCGGAGCCAATTTGGAAAGACTCATAGCGGACCTTCAAGCCCTCGCGCAGGCAGTTAAGTAAACAGGTAAGAACTCGAACGGAGCGCGACTTTTCGGGGAAGAGTTCGTATTACTAGTGGGACATAGACGAGGATGACATCAGCACAAAGTCGCCAACAACTTTGGTGACCCTGGTGATTTCATGTTTAGCCGTCCGCCCGGAAGGGGGTGGGGGAGTCATGGCACAGGTCCAAGAAAACATTGCGATAATTGACGTGCTAGAGGATGAGCAGGGCAGGGAGGAAGACCGCGACGTCTCCAAGGCCGACTACTCCAACCTATATGTGAAAGAGATAGGCGCTCTGGGGCTGCTGACCTCTGGAGAAGAGGTAGCCCTGGCCCAAGATATGGAGAAGGGCAACGACGCCGCGCTCAAGCTGGCGACGCTCGACCTCAGCGAGGCGGAGAGGATCGGCCTCATGGTCGACGTGCGTCGAGGCGAGGCCGCCAGGCGCCGGTTTATCGAGGCGAATCTCCGGCTCGTGGTATCTATCGCCCGGCGCTTCGTCGACCGCGGCTTGCCGCTCGAGGACCTCATTCAAGAGGGCAACATCGGCCTGTTTCGCGCCGTGGAGAAGTTCGACTACACGAAGGGCTGGCGGTTCAGCACCTACGCCTCCTGGTGGATTCGCCAGGCGATCACCCGCGCCATCATCGAGCAGGCCAGGACCATTCGGCTGCCGGTTCACGTCTCGGAGCTCGTGTCGAAAGTCATGAAGGCCTCCGAGAACCTGCAGCAGGAGCTCGGCCGCGAGCCATCGACGGGTGAGCTAGCGCACGCCGTCGATGCGCCGGAGGAGGCCCTGCGGCTGGCTTTGCGGGCGATTCAGAGGCCCGTCTCTCTGGAGCTGGCGGTAGGCGAGGACGAGGACGGTTACCTCGGCGACCTCCTCGAAGATGAGGAGGCCATCGCGCCGCCGGAGGCAGCCGGACAGCAGCTTCTGGGCGAGGAGGTACGTGGACTGTTGCAGTCGCTTAGCAATCGAGAGCAGAAGGTCGTGGCCCTGCGCTATGGGTTGAGCGGCCGCAGCGCCCTGACCCTCGACGAGGTCGGCACGCGCCTGGGGGTAACGCGGGAGCGGGTCCGCCAAATCGAGAAGGGTGCCCTGGCCAAGCTCAATCGCCAGAGCGAGGAAAAGGGACTGAGGGAGTATCTCGCGAATTAGGAACAGGCGTTACGCAGTGACGGCACGGAAGCAGTCGACTGACCTTGTCAGCCTGAGCCGCAGCGAAGGGTCTGGGGTGGCGAGGGGCCTCACCCGGCCAGATGCTTCTCTGCGACTCAGCATGACAGGAAGATGCTTGATCGCCCTGTTCCACGCTCTTGCGGAACTATCAAATGAGGCGAATCACGCCGGGACGAGGTTTTCCGAGCGGAGCTTGATCTCCGTGCCCTCGGCGTAGACCAGCACGATGTCGCCGACCTGGAAGCGGCCGTCGAGGACGCCTTCCGCCAGCGGATCTTCGATCTCGTTCTGGATGAGACGGCGCAGAGGGCGAGCGCCAAACTGGGGATCGTAGCCCCGGTTGGCTAGGAGATCCTTGGCCTCCTCCTCAACCTTGAGGACGATCTTTTTCTCCTTGAGCTGAGCTTTCACCCGCTCGAGCATGATGTCCACGATCTGCCGAATCTCGGCCATCATAAGGGAGCGAAAGACGATGACGCTGTCGATGCGGTTGAGGAACTCAGGCCTGAAGGTTCGCTTCAGCTCGCCCAACACCTTGTCCTTCATCTTGCCGTAGGACTCCTCCGCGCTCTTGACCTCATCCTGAGTGAGTTGGAAGCCAAGAGATGTGTCGCGCTTTAGTAATTGGGCGCCCACGTTCGACGTCATCACGAGGATGGCGTTGCGGAAGTCGACCTTGCGGCCTTTGGCGTCGGTCAGGCGGCCGTCGTCCATGATCTGGAGGAGGATGTTGAACACCTCCGGGTGGGCTTTCTCGATCTCGTCGAGAAGGACTAGCGAATAGGGCCGCCGACGCACGGCCTCGGTCAGTTGGCCGGCCTCTTCGTAGCCGATGTAGCCGGGCGGAGCGCCGATGAGTCGCGAGACAGTATGCTTTTCCATGTACTCCGACATGTCCAGCCGTATCATTGAAGTTTCGTCGTCGTACAGGAACGAAGCCAGTGCTCGCGCCAGCTCAGTCTTGCCGACTCCGGTCGGGCCGAGGAACAGGAAATTCCCGATCGGACGCCGCGGGTC